>NZ_DBHIEQ010000001.1:0-7479 GCF_057250505.1 Lachnoanaerobaculum sp.
TTTTGTGGGGCTTATAAAATAATTATTTTAGGACATAATCATTTATGCTTGACACAACACAAAAACCTCCCGGCAAGCACCGGGAGGTCGTTATATATTATTATCCAAGCATATTTAATCTGTCGATAAGCTCATTTACATCGATACCATGTACCATAGCGGCCTCTGCAAGTGACTCCATCTGTGATGAAGGGCATCCGAGGCAGTGCATACCGATATCCATAAGAACGCTTGCCGCTGCAGGATTCTCTGAAAGAACCTCGCCGATAAGCATATCAGGATTGTACTTTCCGTCAGCTGCCGGCTTCTCAGTCTTTCCGAAGAAAAGCTCGATATCATCCTCAACTGTTCCGATACCTGCGATACCGAAGTTCTCAACCAAAACCTTAGCCACATTTGGTGAGAGGAATCCCGGAAGTGTAGGTCCGAGGTGAATATTCTTTACACCGAGGTAGAGTAGAGCAAGTAAAACTATAACAGCCTTCTGCTCATACCAAGCAATGTTGAACTCAAGCGGAAGATCGTTGATATCGTCAAGTCCGAAGATTTCCTTAAGCTTAAGTGCGATAACTGCAAGTGAGTAAGAATCATTACACTGACCCGCATCAAGAACTCTTGGAATACCGCCGATATCACCCAGTTCAAGCTTGTTGTACTTATACTTAGCACAACCTGCTGTAAGGATAACCGCATCCTTTGGGAGTGCCTTTGCAAAATCTGTATAGTAATTTCTTGCCTTTGAACGTCCGTCACAACCTGCCATTACAACAAACTTTGAAATAGCACCTGACTTGACAGCATCTACAACCTTATCCGCAAGTGCAAAAACCTGAGCATGTGCAAAACCGCCTACAATGCTGCCGCTCTCAATCTCTGTCGGAGGTGCACATTTCTTTGCCTGCTCTATAATCTCTGAAAAATCCTTCTCCTCACCGATATCACCGGGGATATGCTTGCAACCCGGATATCCTGCTGAACCTGTTGTATAAAGTCTGTCAATATAGCTTGCCTTAGGCGGAACTATACAGTTTGTAGTCATAAGGATCGGTCCGTTGAAGCTCTCAAACTCTTCTTTCTGCTTCCACCATGCATTACCGTAGTTACCCTTAAGGTTAGGATACTTCTTAAGTTCCGGATAGTACTGACCTGCAAGCATCTCTGAGTGAGTATATACATCCACACCTGTTCCCTGTGTCTGCTTTAGAAGCATCTCAAGATCTCTTAAGTCATGTCCTGAAATAAGGATACCCGGATTTTTACCGACACCGATATCAACAGTTGTAATCTCAGGATTACCGTAAGCTGTAGTATTAGCCTTATCAAGTAAAGCCATACCGTTTACACCATATTTACCTGTCTCAAGTGTAAGAGCCACCAAGTCGTCTACGCTTAAGCTGTCATCAAGTGTTGAAGCCAATGCTCTCTGTAAGAACGCATCAACCTCACCGTCATCCTGCAAAAGTGCGTTTGCATGCTTTGAGTATGCTGAAAGTCCCTTAAGACCGTATGTGATAAGCTCTCTAAGGCTTCTTACATCCTCATCCTTTGTTGCAAGAACACCTACTGTAGATGCCTTGTCAAGGTACTCGCTTTCATCAAATGACTCCCAAAGAGCAGCCTCAGGGAGATTGTCCTTATTTGAAAGCTCGTTTAAAAGCTCCTTCTTAACTTCAAGCGTCTTCTTAATTCTTGCTATAATAGCATCATTATCGAAGTTTGCATTTGTAATTGTGATGAAAAGGTTTAATGTAACAAGGTGATTTACTTCCTTGCTTACCTCCTTGCCCTCAGCACGAAGTCTTGTTGTTATAGCTGATATACCCTTACTTACGTAGATAAGTAAATCCTGCATCTTTGCAACTTCCGGCTTCTTGCCGCATACACCTACCTGTGTACATCCTGTATTACCTGCTGTCTCCTGACACTGATAACAAAACATTTTGTTTTCCAAATTTATACCTCCTCTTACTATGACTGTCATCCAGTCTATGAGCAATCTGATTAACAGATTTAATTTTTATTCTTCTGCATCACTGCATGGCATTATAATATCAGATTAAAAGTCGAAAAACTGTAACTTACATTACCGAGCGATGTTTTTTTTTAAAGACTTTTAAGTCCTTCAAGATTTTTTACAATCAAATCTTTTCTAACCACCTTTATAAAGCCGTCATCCTGCATCTTCATAAGTTCTCTTGAGAGTGAAGGCCTTGCAGCATTCAAAAAATCCGCAAACTCTTCTCTGCTCATCTTTAAAGTAACTCTGTCTCTCTCATTCATATTTTGAAGTATGAATCTTGCAATCTTTTGCCTTAATGTTGAGCATGAAAGTACCTGTAATCTGTTATTAAGATAAAAGGTTCTTTCGGCAAAAATTGTAAGCATATTTGAGAGCATTCTGCTCTGTAATGATGACGGATTTGCACCCGGCCTTGTAAGATACTCTTTCGGTATCTCCAAAATCTTACTTGGTGAACTTGCATAAGCATAGTTCACATATTCATTATGATTTAAGAAAAGGAATACCTCACCAAAAAGCTCTCCCGGATTTGAGAACATTCCCATTATACTTCTCTTGCCGTTTACGGAGTCGTTACCTATAGATACACTTCCTTCAACAAGCATTGTAATATGTCTCGGTGTATCTCCCTGATTGAATATTGTCTCACCCTTTCTGAATCCGACAATATCAGCCTTTGCTTCCTTTAAGCAAAGTTCTATCTCTTCTTCTGTCATTCCCCTAAAGAGTGGGGATTGTGTATAACTTCCTGACATAATTCTCCTTCAAGCGTCATACCCGCACGCAGTCTCTTTCTAGCTTCTTGCATAATTTCATCAATACTGTTCAGTTGCACCAAAACTTCCTTTTCCTCTGCGGTTGTCTCTATGATTTTGTCAATTCCGCCGTTTTTGATAACTATTCTTCTATCGGCCATCAACGCCAAAAGAGGATCGTGAGTAGCCATAAGGACAATCTTATCCTGTGAAACCAAAAGATCCAGTGCTTTTTTCCTGTCTATTCCGGCATTTTCTATCTCATCTATCAAAACTATAGGTGAAGAGCTAAGCACTGCTGTATCCGCAATCATCAGCGCTCTGGATTGTCCTCCGCTTAAAGCCGTAACTGCAGTCTCAGGTGCAAAATTCTCACCTGCAAGCTTATTTGCCTCTTTTAATATCTTCTCAACTGTAGTCTCGATATCCTCAATCATTCTGCTTTCGGCATGCATAGTTATAAATTCACGGGCTGTAAGATCCATAACAAAATTCATATTTTGTGAAAGTTGTGCAACCAATTTATTATTTGTCGAATATCGCCATTTCGGATCCGGTTTTCTACCATTTATATATATGGTACGACCGGTAGGGGTATCATTTTGTGCTGCCCATTCAATATCAGCCAACAATCTACTTTTTCCGGACCCTGTAGCTCCAACTATAGACACAATTTGTGAAGAAAATATGTCTAATTTTTGAAATCTTTCTTTTTCTCCACTTTTGTTATGACCGGGGAAAATAGTTAAACTTTCTATATTTTCCCTTTTATCACCAAGGAATTGTAACATTTGTTCGATGAATGTGTCAAGACGGTTTTTTATTTCCTTCTTATCTATTGCCTTATCTTCCAGCTCTTCTTGTGATATATTATCCAAAAACTCTGAAAATGTAATACTAAGACTGCTGTCTATACAAAATCCCGTACTTTCAAAAAAATCACTCACAAACGGATACTTTTCAAGTAATTCCCCAAGCTTTAACTCACTCATTTTTGTCCTCCCACTGCATTTTCTTTGTGTTTCCAAGCTGATAGTCCTCGCCTATCCTTGTCTCACCCAAACAATAGGAACACATAGCCGAAGGCATTGCAAACCTAAGTTTCATTCCTTGTACCGATTTAATGTCTATATTATTGTCATATATTAAGGTGGAAAGTTCAAAAGCTCCCTGACCGCTAAGTCCGTTTACATTCATGACCATAGCCCTCGGATTTACCGCACAAACTCTACCGCTGAATACTTCTCTCTCCGCCTGGCTCACTATATCACCCTTTGTAATAACCACTATATCTGCAGACTTAAGCATAGGACCTATCTTTTTAGGTGTATTGATACCTGAAAGATTGTCTATCACACATACTCCCTTTATATAGGTAATATACGGTGAACAACGATTACAAAGTCCTGCAGATTCAGTTATAAGTAAGTCCAGTTTTTGGTCATTTCCCCATTTTACCACATCTTCTATATTTGATGCAAAGAAATGATCCGGACAAAGTCCGCCTGAAAGTCCCTTTTTTACAGGAATATTTGCTTTTTCATATATTGCATCATCATCTGTGTACAGGCAGTCAAACTTCACAACTCCCGCCTTTATCCCCCTGCCCTGCATGGCTTCAATAGTCTTTAAAATAACCGAGGTCTTTCCTGATGAGGGAGGACCTGAAAATATAACCAAATTCATACTACTCCTCTCCGTAAAACCACTTTTCGGTATTTCTCAAAATTTCACCTATATCATTTGAGCGGATAAAATCCCATCCCGCCCAAAGGAAATTTTGACTTTCTTCCAATTTATTGTCATACTCAGGATTCGTCTGTGGGAACTTACCGTCCGCACCCAAAACCTCAGCCACCTGTTTTGAAAACAAGAAATCAATAAGAGGCTTACTGTTTTCATAGTTTTTCTTCTTTGTCAAGAGAAATACCGGGCTTATAACGGCTCCGTCCTTTGGCCATACAACCGAAAGATTTGAGTTTTCTTTGATAGTCTTTGAAAAGAAGTACGGCATAATGCTGATTGCCGGAGTGTCAATGTCCTTTCTTCCTCCGCTCTTTACCATCTGCGCAGGATGCATTGACTTAAGCAGTCCTCTTCCCAAAGCCTTCACGCCTTCTTTTCCATACTTGGAGTATATACCAAGCATTATGGCATTGAACATATCAAGATCGGATGTAGGCAGCGCTATGGAATTTTCAAACTCTTTTTTAAACAGATCTTCCCAAGATGTCGGAGCTTTTCTATCACCTAATACAGCTTTATTCACAATAAATATAGCCGGAACAACGCCTATTATAGAATATTCTCCCTCCGGATCTTTTACCGAAATATTTTCATTATCTAAAGATTTATTTAATTTTCCGATTCTGTGGTCTTTAAATACGCCTTTATCTCTAAATCTGCCCATATACTTATTATCAAAGAAAAGATTAAAGCCTGCAGACATATATATATCTGAAAGATCGTCCTCAGTCTTTGCATTCATTATCTCATATTCTATGGCATCCATACCCATACTCGCCGCATTAAGATTATAGTTTATCTTATAGTCCTGACTCTCTACAAACTTTTCAAAGCTTTCAATGAACTGCATCCTCACCGGACATGGCAAGATACCCTTTATAGATACTTTAGCATTTTCGTCAACATTTTTTACAATCCCATTGTTGTCTGTCATGTCCGACTTTCTCTCGATAGCCTCTACTAACTGCTTCTCAAAAACATCCACATTTATATTCTTACTCTTAAGCGCCGTCTCAATGCTCAAAAGCTTTCCCATGGATTTTCTCATCATATCATTCCTTAGATTTTCAAATCCGGCATTTGCAAGCACCTCTATAAGCTCAGGATACTTCTCGGTGACATCATACACTTTATCTTTTATATCAAAATACTTATTCATATATTCTCCTTTACTATACAAACCCTAAGGGTATACCTGTAAATGTTTTTTATTCTACTCTGTATACTCAAAAAAGTCTGTAACTATTGTTAAATAAGGAAGAAATCGTGGGGAGGGGGGAATCCGGTATATATATTTCAAAGAAAATAGTCTATAATAACATAAATATGATAATTTTAATATTTGGGGGATAAAATGAAGAAAGAAAAAATACAAGCTTTCCTTGCACTTTTTACAGCAACATTTTTTTGGGCTTCAGCCTATATTTTTGTAAAACAGCTCTTAGACAATGTATCACCATATGTGATGTTGGTTGTAAGATTCGGCTTGGCATCTCTAATACTTATTGTCATTTATAACAAAAGGCTTTTACAAATAAATTTGGAAATGCTTAAAGCAGGTATTATAATGGGAGTGTTCCTGTTCGGTGAATTCTTTACATTTACCGTAGGATTGCAATACACCACCACATCCAGATCGTCACTAATCATCGCATCATATATCATACTGTTGCCTTTTGCATACCTTTTGATAATGAGAAAAAGGCCGTCACTCTCAGACATTATAGTCTCAATCATATGTATGATCGGAGTATTTTTTATACTGGGCAATGACCTTGGCAGCTTCCACCTTGGAGATATCTACTGCATACTTTGCGCACTTTTTTATGCACTCTATATTGTTATATCTTCAAAATATTCAAGGCGTTATGATTCGGGTATTTTAAATGTACTGCAGGTATCAACTACGGCCATACTGTCTATAGCGGTATTACTCTTTGTCAAAGACCACAGATTCTATGTTACGTTTAGAGACGGATTCCAACTTATATACTTGATTATACTTTGTACTACACTGCCGTTCTTCCTTATACTCTACGGCATGAAGCATGTATCAGCTACCACAAGCGGTATACTGCTTTCATTTGAGAGTGTAATGGCGGCATTTATGGGTATAGTGGTTCTACATGAGCCGTTTACACTGAATCTGTTTATAGGCGGTACTATTATAATATTCTCATTTATATTGTCTGAGGTATTACCGAAGATATTGAAAAGGTGAGAATAAAATATATAAAACATTTATTGCATCTTTTTCGGTACAATATTCACAGAAAACTAAACTAAGGAGTATCTTATGGGTTCTAAGGTAAAAATGGATACTGCTACAAGGCAGAAATGTAACAAAATCATTGCATCGGCGGCGGCTGCCGCCGGTTTGGCAGGGGCCGCACCTATTCCGCTTGCAGATACGATACCTATAACAGCCGCTCAGGTAGGAATGGTTATTGCACTTGGAAGGATTTTTGATTTGACTATAAGTGAATCCGCCTCCAAATCGATTCTAAATATTATGACGGCACAGACTGTAGGCAGAGCCGTATTTGCAAATTTGATTAAGGCGATTCCCGGTGCCGGACCTGTAGTCGGAGGCGTGGTTGCAAGCGCTACAGCAGGTGCCGTCACAACAGCCCTCGGTAAGATAGTTTCAGAAGATTTTTATAAAATCTCAATCGGTGAACAAACTGAAAATATATCCTCGGCTGTAAAAGATATAGGAAAGCTGTTTTCCAAAAATTATATAGACCTAAAGTAAATTTCGGCAAAGTTAAAAAGCCGCCACATCTGATTGACATGGCGGCTTTTTATTGTTTATCTTCTTTTCTTATCTTCCATCTTCCTTTTATCATTTTGCCCCTTGGTCTTAAAGTCAAAAGCCAACCTCATTCTGAAGTTTATATGCTGACTTAGTACAAGTGAAATAACTCTTGCTGCAAACAACAATGTCACCATAAAAAC
>NZ_DBHIEQ010000001.1:7489-8030 GCF_057250505.1 Lachnoanaerobaculum sp.
TCATTACCTCCTGTATGATACTCTTAATCTTCTTGATATAAGAGTATCACAAAGTGAAAAATCCCTCAACCTTTATGGGATTGAGGGAAGTTTTTATTAAGCTGCGTTTGCTACACCTTGTTTTGAATCTTGTTTTGATGTAACTTTTTTGATAATGAACAGTACACCGATCATCAATGCTACCGCGATTATAAGTGATATAACCACATTTCTTACAAAAGCTGCGATTATATAGCTTACAAATGATACCGCTGCAACCAACATTGCATATGGTAACTGTGTATTTACGTGGTTGATATGATTTGACTGTGCACCGGCACTAGCCATGATGGTCGTATCTGAAATAGGTGAGCAGTGGTCACCGCAAACAGCACCTGCCATACATGATGAGATTGAGATTATCATCATCTGCTGATCCTTGCCTGCAAATACCGCAACAACTATAGGAATAAGGATACCGAATGTTCCCCATGATGTTCCTGTTGAGAATGCGAGGCAAACTGCAACAACGAATATGATTGCCGGAAGGAGTATCTGCATT
>NZ_DBHIEQ010000001.1:8040-102206 GCF_057250505.1 Lachnoanaerobaculum sp.
CCTGCTGCCGAATGCTCCATCATAGCGGCTACGAACTGCTTTGCACCAAGTACATCTGTGATAGCCTTCAATGACCATGCAAATGTAAGAATAAGTATTGCAGGAACCATTGCCTTAAATCCTGCAGGTAAGCAATCCATACATTCTGTAAACTTAAGTGATCTTCTTGAAATATAGAATATCAATGTGATAATAAGTGCTATAGAGCTACCCATTGAAAGACCTACTGAAGCGTCACAATTTGAGAAGGCCTCTACAATGCTTGCACCACTGAATATTCCACCTGTATAAAGCATACCTACTACACAGCAAATAATAAGTGAAATGATCGGGAAGAGCATATCTACAAGTTTGCCGTCCTTATGGCATCCTCTGTCAAGCTCTTCAAACTTCTCTTCTCCCGTTGTAAAGAGATCACCCTTCATTGCATTCTCTTCATGAACCTTCATAGGACCGAAGTCAAACTTCCAAAGTGTTATTACAAGCATCATTACAATTGTAAGAAGCGCATAATAATTGAAAGGGATAGCCTTCACAAAAAGTCCGAATCCGTCTTCACCGTCAACAAAGCCTGTAACTGCTGCTGCCCATGATGAAATAGGTGAAATAATACATACAGGAGCTGCTGTAGCATCTATCAAGTATGCCAACTTTGCTCTTGAAACCTGATGCTTATCTGTAATAGGTCTCATAACGCTACCTACTGTAAGACAGTTAAAGTAGTCATCGATGAATATAAGACATCCGAGAAGGATTGATGTAAGCTGTGCACCTACTCTGGTCTTGATTCTTTTAGATGCCCATTTACCGAAGGCATCAGAACCGCCTGTTTTATTCATAAGTGCAACAACCATTCCCAAGATAACAAGGAAAATCAAAATACCTACATTGTAGCTGCTTGACAGTACTGAAACCATACCTTGCTCAAATACAGCCTTCATAGTTCCTTCAAAGTTAAATCCTGACGCCAACATACCGCCGAAAATCAATCCGATTGCAAGTGAGCTGTATACTTCCTTACTTATAAGTGCAAGCACGATAGCTACAAGCGGCGGTATCAGTGACCAAAATGTTGCGTACAGAGCAGGCTTCGGTGCTTCCGCCTCCGCTCCAAATACAACCATCGGACACATAACTGCAATAAACAATGCTAAACATAGCACGTATGATTTTTTATCTCTAAAAAACCTCGGTTTACAAGTGTCATTCCCACTATTCATACCGTTTCCTCTCTTTTACATTTCTATACCGACACGGGCCCTTTGCCCCTTGTCAAAGGGATGCTTAACCTTTTGAAAATGTGTAAAATAATCAGCAAGTTGTGCTATCTCATTTTTAGGATTTCGTCCGGTCATGACAATTTCAAGATTTTCAGGGCGGGATTTAAGAAAATCCGTCAATGTATCATGATCCACCATATCAAGATTGTAAGCATCTATTACCTCATCCATTACCACTAAGTCATATTTACCTTCAGCGGCAAGATGAATAACGTCTTTTAAATGATTTGTGAAAAACTCTTTTGCTTTAAGTTTCTCAGCATCAGTCATATTAAATGTAAACCCAAAATTAGTTTTTTTTGTATAAACTTCTATATTATCTATTTTTCTCAGTACCTTCAGCTCGTTTGAAGTATCACTTTTTAAAAATTGTGTAAACAGGACCTTTCTGCCGCTACCTGCACATCTTATCGCCAGCCCTACAGCTGCAGTTGTCTTTCCTTTACCGTCGCCTTCGTATACATGAATAAGTCCTGTCATTTTTACTCCTTTACTTACCTAAGCCTCTTTTTACCATTTCAGTAACAGCAAATGTTGCTACATCGTCTGCAAACTTTCCGGTTCCGAATCCTGCGTCATAGCCCAGTTCCTTAGCAAGCTCATACGTGATTCTTGCGCCTCCACATATGAGAATATACTTATCTCTAAGGTCTTCAGCCTCCAAAAGTTCTACAAGATTTGTAAGATTCTTTATATGAATATCCTTTTGTGTGACTGTCTGTGAAACCAGCAATACATCTGCATTAAGTTCTCTTGCCTTTTCTATGAACTCTTCATTTGTAACCTGTGCACCTAAGTTATATGCATCAATCATCTCATATCTCTCAAGTCCGTAGTGTCCGGCAAAACCTTTTCTGTTCATTATAGCGTCTATTCCTACAGTATGTGCATCTGTACCTGTGGAAGCTCCGACAACAACTATCTTTCTGTGGAAGTTCTCTTTGATAAATTCATTTACTTCTTCCATGCTCATTGTCTCTTCTTCAACTGTCTGCACATGAATATTTGTATAATCGACACTGTGTACCAAACTACCATAAACTACGAAAAATGTAAACTCCGCATCAAGTGATCTTCTGTATGCCACATTGACATCTGAAAGTCCCATTTTCTTTGCAAGTATTCTTGCAGCCTCTTCACCTCTCTCATCATTCTTTATAGGAAGTGTAAAGCTGACCTGAACCTTACCGTCGTTCATGGTATCGCCATAAGCCTTTACCTTTGTAAGGTCAAGAGTCTTATCAAAGTCGACCTTATTTAGATTATATAAACCGCTACTCATCTTTTACCTCCTTCTTCATAAGAGGAATAAATGGGTTGAAGTATACATTATCTTTTACAACGACTCCGTCTAATCCCTTACCTCCGTTGAAAGGTCTCTTTATATCCGCAAATGTTCCCTTTTCAAGTGTAGCAAACAATCCCTGTGTCTCAATATCCGATAAAAGATTTGCAGCCTTTGTAAGGACTTCATTTGCTCTGTTTCTAATGATACCGTTTTCCTTGAACTCGATTTCCTCTCCCAAATCCTTCATTGTTCTGAAGATATACTGTGCATTTTCTATTGCAAGCGCTCTGTCAGACATAAACGGAGTATGTATAGCCTCTGTCATCATTCCGAGAAGATGTATCTTTTGATGTGTAAGTATGGTCACCATATTAAAGAGTGCATCCTGTACATGACCGCGGAAGATATTTCCTGTCATGAACTTTGTAGGAGGCATATATTTAAGAGGTGCCTTAGGGAATATTTCTCTTGCCATCTGTGCCTGTGCAAGTTCAAATAAGAATCCGTTCTCCGCATCAGGTGAAATTTCAAATGCGTGACCGAGACCCTGCTGCTCAGGCGGTAATCCGGCTTCAAGAGCGAACTGCTCGTTCAAAAACTGTGATGCAAGTACTGTATGTGCTTCTTCTATAGCATCTGCCGTAGTAAGGTAGTTGTCCTCACCTGTATTTATAATAACGCCTGCAAATCCGTTGATGATTCTTGAAAAATACTGATCAATCAATGTTCTTTGCATATTTATATCTCTGAAAAGAATTCCGTAGAGTGCGTCATTAAGCATTACGTCAAGTCTTTCCATAGCACCCATTGCCGCTATCTCAGGCATACAAAGTCCTGAACAGTAGTTACACAGTCTGATATATCTGTGCTCTTTTTCACCTACCTCGTCAAGTGCCTTTCTCATAAGTTTGAAGTTTTCCTGTGTAGCATATGTACCGCCGAATCCTTCTGTTGTGGCACCGTACGGAACATAGTCAAGCAGGCTCTGTCCTGTGGTTCTTATAACAGCTATTATATCGGCTCCCTGCTTTGCGGCTGCCACCGCCTGTGTGATATCCTCATATATATTTCCTGTAGCAACAATCAAATATATATACGGACCCTTTGTATCTCCAAACTCTGCCAAGTATTCATTTCTTTTATCAACGTTTACCTGAATTCTGTCCACCATAGTCTTTGCTACCGGTGCAATTGCATCCTCAATTTCCTTTGATGAATGAATCTTTAACTTTGATAAATCTATCTCACCTTTGTCGATACCCTGTGCTATCTCATTCGGTGTGAGTGACAGCTCCAGCATTGCATTTCCAATCATGAATGCCGCACCCATCGGAAGAAGCTTATGTTCCACCATGTGGTCCACTACCACATTCGGTAGCGGAACCTCCACGCTGTTTACTCCGTCAATCCCTAAAAGTCTGCATACCGTTCTCTCTACAGCTACTGTAGTATGTTCATCAATAAAGGCTTGGACATCCAGCGCAACATTTTTTGCACTATTTCTAGCTTTAGAGATTAAACTTTGATCAAGTCCAAGTTTACTCATGTTTTTATCTCCTATTTTTTCTCATGTGATCTTCTAAATCTTGCTAAATCAGCCGGCTCAATTGTCATAGCATTTCCTTGCTCAAGTCCTGCCACACCGCCTAACTGCTTTTCTCTCTTACCCTTGCAAATATCACAGTTGCAATGATTCTCATAATGCTCAGGCTCCGTATATGTTGTGATAACACCTTCATAGTTTCTAAGTATTACCTTGCCCGGACTCTGTGAAATAACATAGTTAGGCATAACAGGTGTCTTTCCGCCGCCGCCGGGTGCGTCAACAACGAATGTAGGAACACAATATCCTGATGTATGTCCTCTAAGTCCTTCTATAATCTCAATACCCTTTGAAACCGGTGTTCTGAAGTGCTCAAGTCCCTGTGAAAGGTCACACTGATAGATGTAGTAAGGTCTTACTCTGATCTTTACAAGCTCATGCACAAGGTCTGTCATTATATGTACACAGTCGTTTACACCTGCTAAAAGCACTGTCTGATTTCCGAGAGGGATACCTGCATCTGCAAGTCTTGCACAAGCCTCTGCAGATTCTTTTGTAATCTCGCTAGGATGATTGAAATGTGTATTGAGCCAAATCGGATGATATTTCTTGAGCATATTTACAAGCTCAGGTGTAATTCTCTGAGGCATAACAACAGGTGTTCTTGAACCGATTCTTACAATCTCAACGTGATCTATTTTTCTAAGCTCCGAGATGATGTACTCAAGCTTTTCATCGCTGATAAGAAGTGCATCACCGCCTGAAAGAAGTACGTCTCTTACCTCAGGATGTCTTCTGATATAGTCAATGCAGGCATCCACCTGTGATGTAGGTACGCTTGTATCGTTTTGTCCTGCAAATCTTCTTCTTGTACAGTGTCTGCAATACATTGAGCACTGATCTGTTACAAGGAATAATACTCTGTCCGGATATCTGTGTGTAAGTCCGTGAACAGGTGAGTCCGTATCCTCATGTAAAGGATCCGCAAGGTCCGCATCAGCTATATGAAGCTCGGACACTGTAGGAATTGCCTGCTTTCTTACAGGATCGTTCTCATCATCAAGATCTATAAGTGAAAGATAATACGGTGTGATAGCCATTCTTAAGTTCTCAAGGCATCTCTTTACACCTTCTTCTTCCTTCTCGGTAAGCTTTACGTACTTCTTTAAACTCTCTACATTTGTGATTCTGTTTCTAAGTTGCCATTTCCAGTCATTCCACTCGTTGTCCGGAACGTCCACGAATAAACCGTTTTCTCTACTATTTCTCATTTAATTTGATTCCCCTTACTTATGTGTATTAAACGTACTTTTTCTCGAATACTTCTCTGATTGCAGGATTTTCACGAATCTCCTGTAATGTAATAACATCATGTCCCTTTGTATATCCGTTTCCGATAATCATATCGATATCTTTGCCTACGCCCTCTGCTCCGAGTGCAGCCTTTGTAAAGCTTGTAGCCATTGAGAAGAAGTATACACATCCGCCGTCATGAACAGGAAGGATTGCACTCATCTCACAGTTGTTTACATTTACACAGCATATTGAAACATCATATTCTTTTCCGTCATTAAGCTCTAAAGCTTTCTCAAGTACATCTACAGGAAGTGCGGCACTTGCCTGGAACGCTTCATGGCAAAGTCCCATCTTCTTAAGTTCTTCCACACCTTCTTTGCTGTAGTCCATAGCCACTACCTTACCTGTAGGTCCTACTCTCTTCATAGCTTCATAGCAAACAAGCATTCCGCTCTTTCCTGCTCCGCCAAGTACCAATACTCTCTGTCCTGACTGAACAAGCTTAGCTGTTTGAGCAGGTGCACCGGCTACATCAAGTGCTGCAAGTGCAAGCGGCTCAGGTAAATCGTCAGGAAGCTTTGCATATAGTGCGCTCTCAAACAATACTGCCTGACCGTCAATGTCCACTCTGTCTATCTCAGGATGAATAGCTTTGATCTTGTCAATCTTTAAAGGTGTCATAGAAAGTGATACCAAAGATGCGATCTTATCTCCAACCTTAATATCTGTGTTAAGGTCCTCACCGATATAGCTTACAGTTCCGATAAACATTCCGCCTGAACCTGTTACAGGATTTTGCATTTTTCCTCTCTCATTTACGATATCAAGGATCATCTGTCCGATCTTTTCAGTGTCCTTATTGCAAGCTTCCTCAATTTGTGTAAATGAAGCAGAATCGATGTTCAATGAAATAACATCGCAGATAATCTCGTTTGAATATCTCTTTGTCATATCGTTGTCGATTTTCTTTGCTGCCTGTGTCAAAACCCCTTGCGGTTCAATTACTCTGTGAATACCGTACTTATTTCCCTTTAACATACTTTCTCCAATCTATTTTAAACCAAGTATTTTTCTTGCTTCATCCGGCGTAGCTATTTCTCTGCCAAGTTCCTTTGCCAGTCTCACGACCTTCTCAACCAGCTCTCCGTTTGACTTTGCCATTACGCCCTTGCTAAGATATATATTGTCCTCAAATCCTACTCTTGCATGTCCGCCCATAAGAATAGCCATTGTTACCATCGGAAATTCCGCTCTTCCGACTCCTGAAGCGGTCCATGTTGATCCCTGCGGTATGCTCTCCGCCATAAATAATAAATCTCTCGGTGTTCCCGAAATGCCGCCGTTTACGCCCATTACGAAATCAAAATGCATAGGAGCTTTTATAAACCCCTTTTTGTGAAGACGAATCGCCATATCCACCATGCCTTTATCAAATACTTCGATTTCAGGCTTTACATTATGTTCATTCATCTTCTTTGCAAAATCCACAATCATATTTTCAGTGTTTACAAAAATCTCATCTCCGCCGAAATTGCAGGTTCCGCAGTCAAGTGTTGCCATCTCAGGGTTAAGATCAATCGGTGCAAGTCTCTCTTCGTTACTCATACCTACCGCACCGCCTGTAGAAGGCTGTATAATAACATCCGGCAACTCTTTTCTTATAGCATCAATACATTCTTTGAATCTGTCCGCACTCTGTGTAGGTGTTCCGTCATCTTCTCTTACATGAAGATGTATGATAGCCGCACCCGCATCATAAGCGGATTTTGCTTCTCTTACGATTTCTTCCACCGTATACGGTACATTAGGATTTTGCTCCTTTGTAACTTCAGCACCGCATATACATGCTGTAATAATAAGTTTTTCCATATTTGCCTACTTGTTTCTCTGTCTGTCTTTAAGTACTACGCAGGTTCCGCTTGCTCTGCATACCACTACAGGCTCTTTTAATACGTCACATGCCGAATCATTGATATCCGTTCTAGGTGTGATTACCTTTCTTGCCTCAAATACCATCTTTCTTGATGTGTTTCCTACAGAAACGATCTCACCTGTCGCCTCAATGAAATCTCCCGCATGAACAGGTGCCAAAAACTCTACGCTGTCATAAGCCTTAAAAAGACCCTCATCACCGTCATTGATGATCAAAAGTTCAGTTGCTACATCTCCGAATAATCCCAACATTCTTGCTCCGTCTACCAACTCACCGCCGTAGTGAGCATCATGAGCGCTCATACGAAGCCTAATAGTTGATTTAACCATGTTTCCTCCTTACATAGATAAGCCGTACTCATCTCTTTTTTTATGTAAATATTTTACAATAAACTTAAAAAATTGGGGACTGACTAAATGTATATAAAAAAATACAAGTTAGTGGACAAAATGTATATATCGTATATTTGAATCCTTTATATAAGGTTTTTTTATATTTGAATTTACTATGATATTTTAACTTGAATTATAATACTTTATTATTTTACTATACTGAAATTCATATTTCATATACGATATGCACATATAAGTTTTAGACAGTGTAGCAGATTGTAAAATTTTATAAATGCTTATTTTATACTGAAACTATAGTATTTCATTGAATATTTTGCATAATAAAAAAGATACGGACAAAAAATACATTCAGTATTATCTCATCCGTATCTTTATTCTAATCAAAGTAATCATTTAACATCAGTGCCAACGACAAATCAAGTCTCTCATAGTAGTCGTCAAAGTTGAATCCGGTAATATCTTTTATAGCATCCATTCTGTTTATCAAGGTATGCCTATGGACAAAAAGTCGCTTTGCGGCCCTTGTAACATTACCGTTTTCTTCAAGAAAAAACCTTACAGTCTTTATATAGTCACTGTCGGATTCTCTGTCCTTGTCAAGTAGAAGCCTGAGCACCTTATTTTCTTTTGAATAAAGTGTATTTGTTCTATATATTGAATACAGTTTTTTCAAAAATGTCATATGCTCATACATACAGGTACCTCTGATAGCTCTGATACTGTGCAAGGTCTGTAAGGCTTCCATACAGTGTTTAATACAGTTTTCAAGATTGTTGTTCTCAACCATATCGGCTGTAGCAAATAAATTCAATCCTATCTTGTTTGAAAGTCTTATAAGTACCACCTGTACCTCATCCATCAAATCTCTGAGTTTGGTAGCATTTTCAAATCCCAGACAAAATGTCATCTGTATATTCTTTTCATAATGTCCGATATATGTATCACAGCTGATTACAGACAATGATTTTATATTTTCAAACGCTTCTTCTACATCAGGTCCTACTTCATTGTATACATTGACTGCCGAAACAGCCAAAACAGCTATAATGTTGTCGCTTCCTATACCTCTTTCAAGGCTCTCACCAAGCTTTTTCTTAAGCTTGGGATAAAAATAGTTGAAATCCAAATAGCTTTGATTGCCTATAACCGACTCTCTGTTTATCTCACTTATAAGAGTCTTTAAAACTTCTGAAAATGAAAAACTTGCAGGCAGCTCCAATACCGGAAACTTATACTTTCTGGCAGACTCCAATATATATACAGGTATACTGTCCACATAGTAGCCCGTCTGTACCATAAGTCCGACAACGCCCTTTGCCTTCAGTCTCTTTATCAAATTAAAATATCTTGTATAATCCGCCAGATCAAATCCTGTTGTTATAAGCAGTTCACCGCTGCCTACCATATCTACAGAATCAAGTATCTCCTGTACGTTTACCCAACTGATTATATTTCCGGCACTCTCTCTTCCTGTTATAAGTTCGGTGCCCGGAAAAAAATTGTTCTCAATGATGTCCCTAACAGTAAGTGGCATAACCCGGCCTTTCTATTATAGTATATCTAAAAGTTCATCTTGCAACCCTAAGAGTCTGCAAATCATAAGTGCCTCTTTAGGCGGCTTGGCATCTTTGTCCACCTTAAAGATACCGTAATTCATAAACTGTGAGATGGCTGTAATCTTTGCATCGTCATCCGACTTTGTAAGAAGTGCGGATGAAACCCTCTCCTCAGATACTCCCTGTAATCCTCTGACCTGGTAGTGACTTTTTGAAAGTTCAGCAACATGGTCAAAATGAGTTACCAAAAGGCTTACAGTCTTCTTTGTATTAAGTAGTGCGACAAGTCCTCTTACCAGACTCTCGCCTTCTTTCGGATTGGTCCCTCTTGCAAACTCGTCCAAAATTGCAAACACAAATTTATTTTCTATTTCATTTAAAAGGTTCTTAAGTTCCACAATCTGTGCACCGAAGCTTGAAAGCCCCTTTGCTACGGACTGTGACTCCTCCGATATCATAATTATCTCGTCAAAAGCGGGAATACTTGCACTGTCTGCATATACGAAAAATCCGCAAAGTGCAAGATATGTGTTTAACGCCACAGTCTTTAGAGTAACGCTCTTACCTCCCATGTTTGCACCTGTAAGTACCGTAGTTCCAAGTCCCATCTCTATACTTACAGGTGTAAACTTAAGTCTCTTGCTCTCCAAAATATCACATATATACGGATTGATTGTTTCTTTCAATATAAGAATATCTTTTGTGATTTGCGGCAGGCATGAAGGGTAAAGTTTTGATACACGGTGCTTTTCTATGAGCAAATCAAGTCTTGCAACACTATCTATATTCTTTATTACGGTATCAAAATACGGCCTTAACTTTATTGAAAGTTCTTCTCTTATCCTTCTTTCTTCCTTCTCTTCTTCTACCGTAATATAAAGTCTCTTATCCTTAAGCTCCTCAAATAAAGACTCCTCACTTTGCATCTTTAATTCAATTTCACGCTTCTTCTTCCTAATCTCCTTTAAGGTGTCGGAATATTCATCATATATTGAAAAAGTAGGTATCCTCCTGCCGTCAGGATCAAGTATATCCACCGCAATGCTTACAGGCTCTATGAAAAATCCGTCAAGTAAAATCTCATCCGCTACTCTTTCAACAATCGGTTTCAATTTTTCAAGTTGCATAAGCAATATCTTTATCTCAAACAGTTCTATATCTGAAATTGTATTGTCTCTTCCGAACTTTATAGAGCCCCTTACATCCTTCATCTGCATAAATATTCTTCTGATTGCATTGATATCGGATTTTACCTCTTCATAATTTAATGAGAGTTTATTCAAATTGCTTAATTCAGTCTCCAAAACATCTCTTTCATCTTTTCTAAAAGGTCTTATACTCTTTACAAGCTCGGCTCCGAAAGGTGTGGCAGGCAACATTTTGCCCTTTATGAATTCAAAACCTATATTTTCTCTTTGCCAAAAATCCATCTTTACCCCCTATATTTTTCCGCAATATTTATAACCGGCAGACTTGTATATTCTCTCATTTTTTCTAAGAACTCCTCCGCATCGTAATGATTTCCGTACGCCGAAAAAGGATTTATCGTTATTGCTAAAATATTTATTCTTTCAATACATGAAAATATCATACCTCTTTGTATGAGTTTTTCAAAATTTTCATAATTTATCAATATTCGTGAACCGTCAAAAAATACCAATCTCTTCCCCTCAAGCTTTGCATTTGAGAGCAGCAGCGGTTTTATCATGGCATCGGTCAGAGCTCCGTTTACAAATACACTCTCTATATCACTTTCCTTAGCCCATATCTCCTTTAAATCTACCTTTTCACTACTTCTCTTCAGATGATTTTCTTCTATTATATAATACTTATCACTGTAATTTTCCTTGTTGAAATTATCAGGCAGATTCAGTTTATACTCGGGAAGTGAAAAAAGCATTGATGTAAAAATAGTGTCTCTGACCGTCTTTTCCATATCCACACTGTATGATGCGCCGCTTGAAAGTATTGCCACATTGCTGACCTTGCCTGTAGCAATGCTCTTTCGTTCCAAGGCTCCGTCTATCAAAATCTTTCCGTCACTGTAGCCTTTGAAGCTTTCACACACCTTCGCCATCTGAGTTGCAATGGACGGTCCCGCTATCTGCACATACCCGTCACTTAACGCCTTTATTATTATTATCTCTCCCATCGGAGTATATATACCTGTGCTTTCCACTATTTCCTTGGTTATATCACAGTACTTTATCAGGTTTCTTGCAGTCGCAATATAGTCATCCTTATAAATATATATTTCAGGCTTCTTTGTGTTGGTGACAAGGTCAAGTTCTTCACCGTCTCTTCCTATAGAAGTAAGCAGTATATTTTCACCTCTGTTATGTACACTCTTTATCACCTCGTTAAGTACAGTAGTCTTACCGGCATTTTTACACATACCTATAAAAGATATCCTGTCTTCATCCTTTATCAAATCATAAATATCCATCATTCATCCCCTTTTGTAGGCAGCTGTGCCACTATAATAGCGACAAACATAAGTATTGCTCCTATAAGCTCACGACCTCCAAGTACTTCACCAAGTATTATCCATGCAAAAACCGCGCTGAACACACTTTCAAGACTCATAAGCAGGCTTGCAATACTCGGTCTTACATACAGTTGCCCCACATTTTGTAAAGTATATCCGCAGGCTCCGCTTAAAACTCCTACATATAAAAGAGCCGGCAATGCTTTCATTATCATATCAACGGGCGGCTTTTCAACAACAATCATCACAATACTTGAAAAACACGCCACTACAAAGAATTGAAAGATGGAAAGGTCAAGTACATCCACCTTTTTTACAAAATGTCCTACGGTAATTATCTGCAAAGCGAACAAAAGGGCACAAAATAATAGTATAGCATCTCCGTATTGTAAGCTGATCCCTCCGTGTATACAGAGTAAGAACATTCCTATTATACTGAGTACTACACTTATCCAAAGTCTGATTCCTTCTTTTGCCTTAAAAAATATGATAGAGATAATAGGAACCAGGATAACATACAGTGCCGTAATAAATCCTGCTTTTGATGCATTTGACTCTTTTATACCTATCTGCTGCATTGCACTTGCAAAAAACAAAAAAAATCCTGAGCAAAGACTTGCAATAAATAATGTTCTTTTATAAGATTTGTCCTTTGTCTTTTCATCACCGGACTTTTTCTTCTTAAAAAAACACACTACAGGAATCATGGCAATAAAGGATATCCAGCTTCTTATTGCAAGAAATGTATAAGCATTCACATATCTTGCACCTATACTTTGAGCGGAAAAAGCCGACCCCCATATAATTGCCGCCAGCATCAACATCATGACTCCGAATGCATTCTTGTTCTTCACCATATTTCCCCCTAATATTGAATAGTAAACTTGCACTAGTTCTTTTATTATATCCTAATCTTGTTATAAAAAAAAGATAAAAAAAGTAAGATTCCCGTAATATTTTCAAATTTAACGCAGTTTATACCTTAATTAACGCAATCCATACCTTTTTTGTTCAATCTTTTGA
This sequence comes from Lachnoanaerobaculum sp., assembly GCF_057250505.1. Taxonomy (NCBI): domain Bacteria; kingdom Bacillati; phylum Bacillota; class Clostridia; order Lachnospirales; family Lachnospiraceae; genus Lachnoanaerobaculum; species Lachnoanaerobaculum sp. Next base: position 20,801 of record NZ_DBHIEQ010000001.1, read on the forward strand.
AAATATTATATAATACAGGCATATTGAATAAGTTATAAAAACAAGGAGAAAATATTATGAAATTAAGTTTTAATAAGAGAGCCGTTGCAGTTGCCCTTTCACTTGCATTGGCTACACCGATTATATCAACTACAGCAATACCTACAATCAATGTTTTTGCAGGCGCTTTTGCTACAAACCCGGCAGTAGCACATGGACATGCAATTCCTAATACCGATAATATTACAATTTCAGGAAATACAGTCAGTGTAACACTTGAAGGTACGGGTGTAAGCGATGCTGTAAAGGCAAGTACAGTTGTAGATATATATCCTGACAGCAGAAGTTCTTCTCCTGCCGCTGTACTTACAAACCTTGCACTTACATGGACAGGCAGCACAGGTGCTTGGACAGGATTCAGCTTCCAACTTCCTGCAAACTGGCAGACAAGATTCCATAACTCGGAGCAGATGGGTATAAATGTTACATCAACTGTAGGTACATCTACTTTCTCCGCTATGGCAAATAAGATTGTAAACAATGATACACAGATAAGCGTTGAGTTCCCTACAGTAGGTGCTACAACACTTTCAGCAAAGGTAACAGGCGGTTCACTTTATAACAACTCCGTTGCACAGAGCTTAAACGACTACACATATGAGTACACTGTTGCTCCGCAGACAAGCGGTTCCGTTACAACAGCTATGGCAAACAGCATCTTCAATGCAAGTGCAAATATCGTAGCTCTTTCAAATGCAAGTGCTACTTCAGACGCTTCAGGTAACTTTACACTTAACCTTCCTGCAGGAAAGAGCATCCAAAACCTCGGTGCAAATGATGCAATCTATGTAAGAAGAAAAGCTAAACACTCAAATGCACAGTATATCTTTATTATAAACAGTGTAAGAAGTGCGGCTCAAACACCTGCAGCAGCTACTCATCACCTGCTACAACTACACCTGCTCAGACTCCTTCTACTCCTGCTTCAAACGTGAACAATCAGAATACAGCAGGTAATGTTACAAGAGTTCCTGCTCCACAGGGTCCGTCTTTAAATAAGCAGACAAAGAGCAGATTCTCAGTTCCAAAGACTGCAGATGCATCAGATATCGCAAGAAATGTAATCGTACTTTTCGGTTCTGTTGTCGGTATGGCATTTGCAACAATCGGTCTTAAGAAAAAAGAAGACTAATCCTTTAACTTTATAAACTTTATTTCATAGTTCGTTTTAAGGCAATATATATCTAAAATCTGCGATATATATTGCCTTTTATTTTTTTTACTATTATAATGTCGATGTATTTTTGCTATGGAGAGGTATATGAGACGAAAAAATACTACAACTGAAATGATGATGGGATATATGTGTTCCGCTTTGCTTGAATTGATGCTTGAAAAAGACTATGCAAAGATTTCAATAGGTGAGATTGCAAAGAAGGCCGGAGTGGACCGTTCATCATACTACAGACATTTTAAATCAAAAGAAGACATCATATCATTCTTTTTTGATATGGTTTTAAAGGAGTCTCTTGACGGCTTTACAAATCTGTCAAGCATAGACTTTACGCTGTATATTCATTCGATATATATGGCTTTTTATAATTATAAGAAAGAAGTCTTACTTATTTATCATTCCAATCTTTCTTCACTGCTTTTGGATGTGCTCTCAAAAAGATTTCAGTTCAGTGAAATTGCAATCGAGTTTCCGCTGACAAAGCAATATGAGCTTTCTTATATCATAGGCGGAATCTACAACAATTTGATATTCTGGATGAGCAGAGATATGAATGAGACTCCTGATGAACTTACCGAGATTTCACTCCAATTTAGAGATGAGGAATCAATATCACTGTTAAGCCTAAGATAATACCCCCTGCAGCCTTAACTGCAAGGGGCATTTTTATATGTTTTTTAGAGGCTTCATCGCTCTTTTTAGTATACCGTTCATATATGCTATAGCAATACCGTAGTTTGTCATAGGGATTTCTCTTTCCTTTGCAAACTTCATCCTAGTTTTCATCTGATTTTCATTCAACATACAGGCACCGCAATGTATTATCAGCTTGTACATTGATACATCCTTAGGGAACTCTCCTCCGGTGCTGAACTCAAAAATAAGATCGTCTTCATCAAAAAGTCCGGTGTGTTTTCTTACCAGTCTCGGTATCTTCACACTTCCGATATCTTCACACTGCCTATGATGTGTACAGCCCTCACTTATCAGTATTCTGTCGCCTTTTTTCAGCGTATCCAGTACTTTGGCCGCACTGTATAAGCTTTGCAAAGCTCCTTTGTAGTTGGCAAATACTATGGAAAATGATGTAAGCGGGATATCTTCCGGTACCGCCTCATCCGCCTCTTTAAATACCTGTGAGTCACATATCACAAGTGAAATATTTCCTATTCTTTCCAAGGCGTCTTTTATCTCATTTACCTGCACTTCTATTACAATGCCGTGTCTGTCAAGTATCTCCCTTATTACCTGCTGCTGCGGCAATATAAGTCTTCCCTTCGGGGCTGAAGCATCTATAGGAGTCACCAAAAGTATTATATCCTTTTCCTTCATCATATTGCCTAAGACGGTTTTCTCCTTCTTACCTTCAGACAATATCTGTGACATCATATTTTTCAGATTATCTATATTGACAGCTTTCAGTGCGGAAACATATATATCAACCTTAAGTTCATTTTTTATATTCTCACAATCACATTTGTTTCCGACTATAAGATACTTCTTATTAACGGACTTTATTTTGTCTAAAAATATCAGCTCATCAGAAGTAGCTTCTCTGCTTGCATCTACTACAAAGAGTATCAAATCCGCCTGATTTATATAATCAAGACTTTTTTCAACTCTAAGTGTGCCAAGTGTACTTTTATCGTCAAGTCCCGGAGTATCTGTAATTACCACAGGACCGAATGGTAAAAGTTCCATAGTCTTTTTTACAGGGTCTGTAGTTGTACCTCTTATATCCGAAACTATCGCTATATTCTGTGAAGTGATTGCATTTATAAGACTTGATTTTCCGGCATTACAGCAACCGAATATCACGATACTTGCTCTCTCTCCGAAAGGAGTGGTATTCATATTCAAACTGCTCATACTAGAACCTGAAATCCCTTGCATTTGTAGTCTCTATTTCACTTATATACTGTGTAGCCTTTTGCTTTACCACAGGGTTGCTTATCTTCTCAAGCTCGGACTTTATCATCTTCATTCCGTCATCCTTGGTATCTTTGGATGCATAGTCTGTCATATACTCACTTAAAGTCATCAGCGCATTAGGATGGCAGCAGTTTATAATCTGTCCGCTCTTGCACAGGCTCATAAATCTGTCACCTGTTCTGCCCTCTCTGTAGCAGGCTGTACAAAATGAAGGAATATGTCCCATCTGCATAAGCCAATCCACCACCTCATCCAAAGTTCTTTGGTCGGATACGTCAAACTGCTCGGAATCTGTAGGTCTGATTTCCTCGGTATATCCTCCTACCGAAGTTCTTGAAGCGCCGCTTATCTGTGAAATACCTACCTTCAGCGCTCTCTCTCTTACCTTTTGACTCTCTCTGGTAGAAATAATCATACCTGTATACGGTACTGCAATTCTTATACATGCGATAATCTTCTCAAAGGTATCGTCATCAAGTCCGTTGTCAAAAGCATCCGGATCTATATCATCAGCCTTTTTAATCCTCGGTACACTTATAGTATGAGGTCCTACACCGAATGCGGCTTCAAGGTGTTCCGCGTGCATTAAAAGCCCCGCAAACTCATATCTGTAAGACTCAAGTCCGAAAAGTACTCCAAGTCCCACATCGTCAATACCGCCCTCCATAGCTCTGTCCATAGCTTCGGTATGGTATATATAGTTATGCTTCGGTCCTGTAGGATGAAGGCTCTCATAAGATTCCTTGTTATAGGTCTCCTGAAAAAGGATATATGTACCGATACCCGCATCATGAAGCTTTTTATAATTTTCCACTGTAGTAGCCGCAATATTTACATTGGCTCTTCTGATAGCGCCGTTTTTATGCTTGATACTGTATATTGTCTTTAAAGACTCAAGTATATACTCAATAGGGCTGTTTATAGGGTCCTCACCCGACTCTATTGCAAGTCTCTTATGTCCCATATCCTGAAGTGCAATAACTTCATTCTTTATCTCTTCCTGAGTAAGTTTCTTTCTTGCGATATGCTTATTCTTTGCATGATAAGGACAGTATACACATCCGTTTACGCAGTAGTTTGAAAGATAGAGCGGTGCAAACATTACTATTCTGTTGCCGTAGAAAGTCTGCTTTATCTCACCTGCCAGCGCATAAATCTTTTCTATGATTTCCTTATCCTCACAAGCAAGCAGTACTGAAGCCTCTCTGTGAGTAAGTCCCTCGGCTATAATACCTTTATCCGTTTTTTTCGGCCTTGCTTTTTCAAGGTATTTTTCTATCAAAGGAATATTGTTTTTATTTTCCTCGGCAAACTTGAGTGTCTCCAATATTTCTTCATGGTTTATAAATTCCTCGGCTTTTTTTGATTTTACATCGTACTTGAACATTTACTATCTCCTCTTACCTTTGCAACTTCATAACCTATATTATTGATTCTGTTGGTAATACATCCGATGCAGTGAGCAGCTTCATCTCCTGTACATACCTTTCCATCATATAGTTCATATTTTTTTCTTGTCTTCAGCGGTGAAAGATTCGGCATCACCACATTTGCACCTGCCAGTATTCCCTTTTCTCTGCCCAGATTGTCAAGAGTACTAAGTGAGGTTGTAGCAGGTATCAACATCTTCGGTCTCATTATCCTAAGTATCGCTATAAGAAAAAGCGTCATCTGTATACTTCCGCTTTTCTCATCTTTAAATGCGGTATCATGATGTGGGATAAAAGGACCTATTCCACACATATGCGGACCGAACTCTTCTATAAACTTAAGATCCTTTGCCAGTGTGGTGGAAGTTTGATACGGCGAGCCCACCATAAAACCGCAACCTACCTGAAATCCTATCTCCTTAAGGTCCTGTAAGCATTTCATCCTGTGGTCAAATGACATCTGCTTAGGATGCAGCTTTTCATAGTGCTCCTTATCCGCAGTCTCATGTCTTAAAAGATACCTGTCCGCACCTGCATCAAACATCTTTTGATACTCATCTCTTTCATATTCTCCTAAAGAAAGTGTCACGGCAACATCCTTATACTTGTCCTTGACTTTCCTTACAATAGAGCATATATATTCCGGCTCAAACTTTCCGTCTTCACCTCCCTGCATCACGAAGGTTCTGTAACCTAGCCTGTATCCTTCATCCGCACATTCAATTATCTCATCATCTGAGAGTCTGTAACGGTCACAGTTTTTATTTGAATGCCTAATTCCGCAGTAGTAGCAATCGTTCTTACATATATTGCTGATTTCGATAAGTCCTCTAAGATAAATATCTTTTCCGTAGTTTTCGTCCCCAAGTATTCTCGCCTTTTTACTGATATATTCAAATACCTCTTCATTCAAGTTCTCAACAATATATTTATATTCTTCAAGGCCAAGACTTCTTTCTCTTTCAAGTTTATCTATCAGAGCGATACTTTTGTCAATCTCAACATCTCTGTCATACTCAGTGTCCTTAAATTTTGTCTTATACAGTGTTATATCTTTAGCCATTGGCATCACCCACATTTGAATAAGCAGTTTTTATACTTACTCCGGATAATTTTCCGATTTTACCTGAAAGGCTTGAAATCACATTGTTAGGTGCGTCGAGAGCGACCGACAACACACTTATGTTTCTTTTATGATAGGGTATTCCCATCCTTCCGATAATATAATCTCCGTACTCGTGCAATAAATCATTGAGTGCTTTTACAGAATCTCTGTCCTCCACGATTATTGCCATCAATGCTACTCTGTTATCCATATTTCCCCTTTATAAATAATAGATTTTTGTATTAAAAAAGCCCAAAGCCACGGTGGCTTTGGGTACTCAAATAAATGTGCCTTCGCACAATCTTATACATTCACAAACCACCTTTCAAGTCAGAGCCTCTTCCTTGTTAGGAGTATCTGTATACAATGTAAATCCTTTTTAGTTGTTTGTCAATATTATTACATGCTTTTACACATTTTTTAAGAAGTCTTTTTCATAAGCGCTACGCATAATATTGCGGTAAATATTTCCGCAGTGAAAAATGAGCTCCACACTCCTACAACCCCGAAAAAGCGTGACAAGATAAGTGCAAGTACAATCACTGCAACTATTCCTCTTGATATAGCTATAATAGACGACTCTCTTCCTCTGCCTGTTGCACTATAAAATCCTGCGGTAATGATATTGAATGCTGCAGGTATAAAGCCGATAAAGTATATTCTGATACCCGGAATTGCATATTTTGCCAATATATCGGACTTTTCACTGTTAAACGCCTCTATAATAAACGGCGCAAATACAAGTACCGAAACTACCAGAGTCAATGCTATAATCATAGCGGCTATAAGTGAATATATATGTACTTTTTTCAGTTCTTTTTTCTCAGCTCTGCCGTAGGTTTCACTTGCTACAGGCTGTAATCCCTGCGAAACTCCGTTTAACATCGCCACTCCCACAAGTGCCGTATTTGCAATAACTCCATAGGCTGCAACCGCTATATTTCCGACGAGATTAAGCAGTATAAAGTTAAATACAATGGTTATTATACCGTTTGATATCTCGCCTACAAATGCCACTACACCCAGACTGCAAGCTGATATAAATCTTTTGATTGAAGGCAAAACGAGTTCAAAACGTATACTGTTTTTCCTTGAAAGATAATGTGTCATACATATAGACATACTTACAACAGGTGAAAATCCGGTTGCAAGTGCCGCACCAAGCATACCAAGTCCAAGCGGAAACATCAGTACATAGTCAAATATGATATTGAACACTCCGCTTAAAAGTGTTGCCGCCATTGCCGTCTTCGGCGCATTATCGTTTCTTACAAATGCTGTAAATGTGAAGTTCAGCATAAAGAAAGGCGAGAAACAAAGTATCACTCTCATATATGAATGCGTTACCGCTTCTATCACATCATCCGCACCCATCAATCTGAGTACCACATCCGGAACAAATATTCCAAGCATCAAAAAGAACAGACTGAATAATAATGTAAATATAAATGAATTTGAAAAGTATTTATCCGCCTCCTCTTTTTCACCCAGTGACTTTAAGAGTGCATATTTTGTTGCAGAACCTATACCTATCATTGCACCTATTGAGTATGTTATTGCGAATATAGGCAGTACCAAATTCAAACCTGTTATTCCATTGGCTCCTTCAGCTAAGGATATGAACAATGTGTCTGCCAATACATAGCATGATGTACCTGTTGTCGCTAAAATATTTGGTAGGATATATCCTCTAAGTTTTTTCTCTATCATAAAAAGCTCCTGTAACAGTCAATGGTAGTTAAGTTTTATCCTCAAGCTATAACTTCATCATTATGGTGAAAAAAATAGCAGTCAGTGACTGCTATCATTTTATGTTTAAGATTATACTAACTCAAGTAAAACTTCCATAGCTGCATCGCCCTTACGAAGACCGATCTTAACTATTCTTGTGTATCCACCGTTACGATCTGCATACTTAGGACCGTACTCATCGAAAAGCTTCTTAGCAAGGTCAAGTGACTTTGTGTTCTTCTTCTTAGCAGCGCCCTTTGTAGGAACCTCTGTAGGAACATAAACTACAGCATTGATTTTGCTTCTTGCATGAAGTCTTGAAGGCTTATCTTTCTTGATCTCCTTCTCTACCTCATCATAAACGGTAACTTTCTTGCCGTCTACAACTTCTTTTACTCTCTTGCCGTTTGCATCTTTTCTTGCAACCTTTGCATTTACCTTTACAAGTTCGAAGTTATCCTTCTCCTTAACAGCCAATGCTATAAGCGGCTCAACGATCTTTCTGATCTCTTTTGCTCTTGCCTCTGTTGTAACAATCTTACCATGCTGTAAAAGTGCTGTAACCTGATTTCTTAATAATGCTTTTCTCTGACTGGATGTCTTTGAAAGTTTTCTATACTTTGCCATTTTTTCTCCTCCATAGGAAACATACATATGCTAACATTGGACTTACTATATATGTCTATTATTCTTTTTTATGATTCTTCGCTCTCACGAAGGTGAAGACCCAGCTCTTCAAGTTTCTGAAGAACCTCTTCTAATGATTTTCTACCCAGATTTCTGACTTTCATCATATCATCCGGTGTACGTGAACACAACTCCTCAACTGTATTGATTCCTGCTCTCTTCAAACAGTTATAGGATCTAACTGACAACTCAAGTTCATCTATATTCATCTCCAGAACTTTTTCCTTGTCATCCTCTGCTTTTTCTACCATTACATCAACAGTTTTAGCATTGTCAGACAAATCTATAAACAGATTAAGGTGCTCACTCAAAACTTTGGCAGCCAAACTTACCGCCTCATCAGGTGCCAATGTACCGTTTGTAGTAACATCAAGTGTCAGCTTATCAAAGTCTGTCATCTGACCTACACGAGTATTTTCAACACGAAGATTTACTCTCTCTACAGGTGTGTATATAGAATCAATTGCTATAACGCCTATAGGAGTATCCTCTCCCTTGTTTTTATCTGAACTTACATAACCTCTACCGTTGGTTATTGTCAATTCCATATAGAACTTGCCCTCTGAAACTGTTGCAATAACCTGGTCTTTGTTAATGATTTCTATACATGGATCACATTGAATATCTTCTGCAGTGATAACTCCCTCACCATCAAAATCTATATAAGCAACCTTCGGCTCGCCGTCTTCAGCTGAATTCTTGATCGCCAAGCTTTTTACATTCATTATGATCTCTGTTACATCTTCCTTTACTCCCGGTATAGAAGAAAATTCATGTAACACACCGTCAATCTTAACCTGACTGACAGCTGATCCTGGGAGGGATGAGAGCATGATTCTCCTTAGGGAATTACCTAAAGTTGTTCCATAACCTCTCTCCAGTGGTTCACATATGAATCTGCCGAACTTCTTATCCTCGGAAATCTCTGCAATCTCAATATTTGGTTTCTCAAAATCGAACACGAATGTCCCTCCTTTTAGATAAACTATGCCAACGCCTGACAAAACCGAGCCTTCGCTGATAATTCAGGCTATATTTCTATTATTAGCAAATCAGCTGATACGAAAATAAGTATCAGCTGTTAAGATTCCTATTACTTAGAGTACAACTCAACGATAAGAAGTTCGTCTACAGGAACATCAATTTCTTCTCTTGTAGGAAGGCTCTTTACAGTACCTTTTAAATTTTCAAGATCTGCATCAATCCAAGCCGGTACGATTCTTCCGGCTGTTGACTCTACAACTTCCTTATATCTTGCAGAAGATTTTGCCTTCTCCTTGATCTCGATAACATCGCCTGCCTTTACAAGATAAGACGGAATATTTACACATTTGCCGTTTACTAAAACATGCTTATGATCGACAATCTGTCTTGTTTCCTTTCTGGTTCTTCCGAATCCCATACGGAAAACAACATTGTCAAGTCTTCTCTCCAAGAGAATCATAAGGTTCTCACCAACCTGACCCTTCATTCTCTCAGCCTTAGCATAATAGTTTCTGAACGGCTTCTCCAATACGCCGTAGATGAACTTTGCTTTTTGCTTTTCTCTAAGCTGCATGCCGTACTCACTAAGCTTACGGCCTGCTCTCTTTGTATCTCTGTTAGACTTTTTATCTATTCCCAGAAAACCAGGCTCAAGGCCAAGTGATCTGCATCTTTTAAGAACGGGAACTCTATTAATTGCCACTTTTAGTACCTCCTATTAGACTCTTCTGCGTTTTGGTGGACGACATCCATTATGTGGTACCGGAGTCACATCCTTAATACTTGTCACTTCTATTCCACATGCAGCCAACGCACGAATAGCTGCTTCTCTTCCTGAACCGGGTCCCTTTACCATAACATCTACATACTTAAGTCCATGTACTAAAGCTGCCTTTGCAGCAGTTTCTGCAGCCATAGATGCCGCATATGGAGTAGATTTCTTTGAACCTCTAAATCCTAGACCACCGGCACTTGCCCATGATATTGCATTACCCTGGGTATCAGTTAATGTAACAATTGTATTGTTAAATGATGACTGAATATGTGCCTGTCCGCGTTCAACGTTTTTCTTTACGCGCTTCTTTGTCACCTTCTTGGTGGACGCATTCTTTGCCATTAAACTAACCTACCTTTTCAAACTTTACTACGCTCCTGTTTTTAAAACATACAGCGAAAATTACTTTTCGAAAAAATATAAGTGCATCACTTATTATTTCTTCTTGTTTGCTACTGTCTTTCTTGGACCCTTACGTGTTCTTGCATTTGTCTTAGTTTTCTGTCCACGAACCGGAAGATTCTTTCTATGACGAATGCCACGATAACAACCTATTTCCTGAAGTCTCTTGATGTTCATTGCGATCTCTCTTCTAAGATCACCTTCTACCATCTGAGTATCGGAAATAACCTGTGCCAACTCTTTTACTTCATCGTCTGTAAGATCCTTTACTCTTGTATCAGGATTTACATTAGCCTCTTTCAAGATACGTCTTGAACTTGTAAGACCTATACCATAGATATATGTCAAACCAATCTCAACACGCTTTTCTCTTGGTAAATCAACGCCTGCTATACGAGCCATTTACCTACTTCCTCCTTATTCCTATGCAGATCAACCTTGTCTCTGCTTGTGCTTTGGGTTCTCACAAATTACTCTGATGGAACCTTTTCTCTTAATAATTTTGCATTTTTCGCAAATCGGTTTCACTGAAGATCTGACCTTCATTGTAACTCTCCTTTCATCGCTACTAATAAAGACGCCATAGTATTATACCATTAACAGGTACAATATGCAAGGTCTTATTTTATTTATCACGCCAAATGATTCGACCTTTTGTCAAATCATACGGTGACAATTCGATAGTAACTTTATCACCCGGCAAAATTCTTATATAGTTCATTCTGAGTTTGCCGCTGATATGTGCCAATACCTGATGCCCGTTTTCAAGTTCTACCTGAAACATTGCATTAGGTAATTTCTCAACAACTGTTCCTTCAATCTCTATAACGTCTGATTTAGACATTTACTCCTCCAATTTTTCAAGAGATATTTTAACTTAACGTCATTAAAGTTATCATCATTGTTCTTAATATCAATAAATTCATCACTTTTTCCAAGCCTGCTTACATGCTTTATGTTCTTTTTCTTCGGCTTGTCAAGAGTCTTTAATCTGCCGTCCGCAACATAGATAAAATCTTTGTCACATTCTATAACCAGATAATACTCTCCTCTGTCATGACCCGCTATCGATACTACGATATCACCTATATTTATCATAATTTTCTTAAAGAAAGAATCTCAGGCTCACCGTCAGTTATCAAAATAGTATTTTCATAATGTGCCGCAAGTGAGTTGTCATCTGTAACAACCGTCCAGTCATCATCAAGCCATAACACTTCGTCTCTTCCCGCTGTAATCATAGGCTCTATGGCAAGTGTCATACCCGCCTGTAATTTGATTCCTTTTCTCTTCATATCAAAGTTAGGAACCTCAGGGTCTTCATGCAGATGTGTACCGATACCGTGACCCACCAAATCTCTTACAACACCGTATCCTCTGTCCTTTGCATATGCGCCTATAGCCTTACAGATATCATTAAGGTGATTACCTGCAATCGCGTACTTGATTCCCTCAAAAAAGCACTCTTTTGTTACCTTTACAAGTGCCTTTGCCTCTTCGCTTCCTTCGCCTATTATATGGGTTCTGGCAGCATCTGAATGGTAGCCTTTCCAAATAACGCCTGCATCCAGACTTACTACATCTCCGTCTCTTAAAATTCTTTTCTTTGACGGAATACCGTGTACCACTTCTTCATTTACAGATACACATATTGAAGCAGGGTAGCCGTTGTAGTTCAAAAATGAAGGAACACAACCGTATGACCTTATTATTTCGTCTCCGATTTTGTTTACTTCATATGTGCTCATGCCTGCATGCAATGCCTTTTCCAGTCCTTCATGAGTTTTTGCCAGTATTTCACCGGCCTCTCTCATCAACTGTATTTCCCTTTCAGATTTTATTGTTACCGCCATCTTAATCCTCACAATCTATCCCAAAACTGCAATAATGTCTAAAAACACTTCTTCCATATCCTTTGTACCGTCTACACTTGCAAGTATTTTCTCATTGTCATAGTAGTCTATCAAAGGCTGTGTCTGTTTGTGATATACATCAAGTCTTTTCTTTACAGTTTCCGGCTTGTCATCATCTCTTATAACAAGTTCACTGCCGCAATTATCACATATATTTTCCTTCTTCGGTGCGGAGTACTTTATATGATATGTACTTCCACAGCTTAAGCAAGCTCTTCTGCCGCTCATTCTTGTAATAATCGACTCGTCCGGAACATCTATATTTATAGCATAATCAATTTTCTCATTAAGCTTTGATAAAGCCTCAGTCAAAGATTTCGCCTGCGGTATTGTTCTTGGGAAACCGTCAAGTACAAAGCCGTCTTTGCAATCATCTTTATGTATTCTGTCTAAAAGCATTCCGATAGTAATATCGTCAGGAACAAGCTCTCCCTTATCCATATACTCTTTTGCTTTATTTCCAAGCTCGGTTTTTTCTTTTATATTTGCTCTAAATATATCGCCTGTGGATATATGCGGTATATTATACTTTTTTGCAATTCTCTTTGCCTGTGTACCTTTTCCGGCACCCGGTGCACCTAACATAATAATCTTCATGGTGTATCTCCCCAAATTTTGTTAGTAACCACGAAAAACCCCTGAAGAATATACCTCCAGTGGTTTTTCGTAAGATGATTAGTCTAATAAGAATCCTCTGTAATTTCTTACAAGCATTAATGATTCAATTGCTTTTAATGTCTCAAGGACTACACCGACAATAATTATCAGAGATGTTCCGGTAAACGAAAGTCTACTGATATTGAACAATCCTGAAATTATTATAGGGATGACACATACTATTATAAGTCCTGCAGCACCTATAATGATTATATAACTTAATATCTTTGAGAAATAGTCGCTGGTAGGCTTACCCGGTCTGATTCCCGGTATAAAACCGCCCGACTTCTTCATATTATTAGCAACCTCAAGCGGGTTAAAAGTAATTGATGTATAAAAATAAGCAAATAAGATAATCAAAATGATATAAACTATAAGTCCGATTGAATACTTCGGAGCTTCAGGCTTAAACCACATTGATGAATTCATATATGTTAATATCTCACCTATTATTGAACCGTTATTAACTTGCAAGAATTGGCCAATAACTATAGGTGTAGAGAATATTGAAGAAGCGAAAATCACAGGAATAACACCTGCAGTATTTACTTTAAGCGGAATATTTGATGATGTTCCGCCTACACTTCTTCTACCCTGCGTTTTGGATGAATACTGTACAGGAATTCTTCTTTCAGCATCCTGCAATACAATGGTAAATACAACCATCGCTACTATAAAGGCTATTATAATAGCTGCGGCAACCACCATCTTAGCTACTGTCTGTCCCTTTAAAAATCTCACATAAAGATTGTTAAAGTCAGATGGTAATGAAGCAAGAATATTCAGAAGAAGTACTATTGAAATACCGTTTCCTACTCCGTTCTCTGTAATTCTTTCTCCAATCCACATCAAAAATGCACTACCTGCCGTCATTGTAACTATAGCTACAACTACACTCTTTATTCCAAAATGTATTAAAAGTCCTTGTCTACCGAATCCGATCGCCATGGCTGAAGACTGTAATAGGGCTAGTGCGACAGTCAAATATCTTGTATATTCAACTATCTTTTTTCTTCCGTCTTCACCATCCTGTTGTAATTCCTCAAGTGCCGGAATTGCAATGGTCAAAAGCTGTATTATGATAGAACTAGTAATATAAGGAGTGATGCTAAGTGCCAGCACACTCAAACTTTCAAATGATCCACCGGTGATGGCGTTGAAAAATCCGAACGCATCTCCGGCTTGTTTTTCAAAGAAATCTTTGAAATAAGTTGTATTCACACCCGGTATAGGTAAATTACTGCCGAAGCGAATAATTACCAGCATTATAAATGTGTACAGAAGCTTCTTTCGTACATCCTTTACTTTAAATGCATTTAGGAGTGTTGTGAGCATTAGATCACCTCACAAGTTCCGCCTGCAGCTTCAATCTTAGCTTTTGCACTTTCACTAACAGCAATGTACTTAACAGTAAATTTCTTTGTTACTGAACCGTTGCCTAAAAGCTTAACTCCGTCTCTTGTATGTCTTATAATTCCGACAGCCAATAATGTATCAGGAGTAACCTCAACGCCGTCCTCAAGACGATCAAGAACTGAAACGTTAACAGCTACGATATCCTTAGAGTTACGATTTGTAAATCCTCTCTTAGGGATACGTCTGTATAAAGGCATCTGACCGCCTTCAAATCCCGGTCTTGTAGGTCCTGAACGCGCTTTCTGACCCTTGTGACCCTTACCGGCAGTCTTACCGTTACCTGAACCGTGTCCACGGCCACGTCTGAAATTATCGCTGTGCTTTGAGCCTAATGAAGGCTGTAAATTAGATAAATCCATCACTACACCTCCTTCTTTAGACTTCTTCAACTTTTACAAGATGTCTTACATGCCAAATCATACCTCTTACAGCATCATTGTCAGGCATTTCAACTGTCTTGTTTAACTTTCTCAAACCAAGTGCTTCTACAGTTGCTCTCTGCTTTGGGATAGCACCGATAGGAGACTTAACCAATGTAATTTTTAACTTTGCCATATTTTCCTCCTATTATGCTAGTATTTCTTCAACTGACTTACCACGAAGCTTTGCAATCTCTTCAGGTGTCTTAAGTGCTGCCAAACCTGCAAGTGTAGCAAGACATACATTTGTCTTGTTATTTGAACCTAAAGACTTTGAACGGATATTCTTATATCCTGCAAGCTCCAATACCGCACGTGCAGGACCACCTGCGATAATACCTGTACCTTCAGGTGCTCTCTTCAAAAGTACGCTTGCACTTCCGAACTTTCCTGTGTAATCATGTGGAACACTTGAATTCTCATCTATTCTAACTTCAACTAATGCCTTAGTTGCAGCCTCTTTACCTTTACGGATAGCCTCAGGTACCTCTCCTGCCTTTCCAAGACCGATACCGACATGGCCATTACCGTCACCTACAACAACAAGAGCAGAAAACTTCATTGTACGTCCACCTTTTACGGTTTTGGATACACGCTTGATATTTACGACTCTGTCATTTAACTCCAATTTGCTTGGATCGATGATTTGTCTCTTCATGTATGTTTCTCCTCCTATTAGAATTGTAATCCTGCTTCACGTGCAGCTTCTGCAAGTGCGGCAATCTTACCCTGATAGATGAATCCTCCTCTATCAAACACAACTTTGTCTATACCCTTCTCAAGGGCTCTCTTTGCAACAAGAGTTCCGACATATGCTGCAGCGTCTACATCATTTGTCTTTGAAAGCTCTTCTCTTACACTCTTCTCAAGTGTTGATGCACTTACTACTGTATTTCCCACTGTGTCGTCAATAATCTGAGCGTACATATGGTTGTTGCTTCTAAATACAGCAAGACGTGGTCTCTCAGTAGTTCCGCTGAGACGATTACGCAATCTGGAATGCTTTTTGATTCTAAGATCGCTCTTTGATTTTTTGCTAACCATTTAATTACCCTCCTATTATTTCTTACCGGTCTTACCGACTTTACGTCTGATAACTTCAGTAGAGTACTTAATACCTTTGCCCTTGTATGGCTCAGGCTTTCTTTTGCTTCTGATCTCTGCAGCGTACTGTCCGACTTTTTCCTTGTCGATACCCTGTACTTTGATGATGTTCTGTCCGTCAAGAACTGATGTGATACCCTCAGGATCCACCATCTCTACCGGATGTGAATATCCGAGTGAAAGCACAAGCTTATTTCCCTGCTTTGCCGCTCTGTAACCAACACCGTTTACCTCAAGCACCTTCTCATAGCCTTCGGTTACACCGACTACCATGTTATGTATAAGGGTTCTTGTAAGACCGTGTAATGACTTGTTTTTCTTTAAGTCGTTAGGTCTGCTTACTACGATATCATCACCTTCCTGCTTAATGGTCATCTCTAAAGGTAATGCTCTCTCAAGTGTACCCTTAGGACCTTTTACAGTCACATGATTATTTTCTGCAATTGTAACAGTTACTCCTGCCGGAATTGCGATAGGCATTCTTCCAATTCGTGACATGCCGTCTTCCTCCTTAAATTTGTCGTGAGCTTTTCGCTCAGGTTTTCAGGTTTATATCACCTAATAGCAGCCATTAAAGAAATATTTCTTTATGACTAATGCTATTAGAGTTGAAACTTAATTTATATTTGTTTTGTCCACTCGACATTTGCATACATATATGTGCCGGGCGGCGTCCACTCGACATCGGCAAACATATATCTGCCGGTGGGTTCGACTCCACTAGCGCTCAAACTTCGCTTTGCAGTGGAACACCATAATACTCGCTTTGCTCGTATTAGGTGTACTTTCAAACTAAGTTCGCATAGCAAGGCTATGCTCACTAAGGTTGAAATGCATCGGGACGGGCTTTCACACTAAACTCACGCTTCGCTTTGCTCACGTTCGTTAAGTGTTCAATGCCCAGCAAACGAAAGCTAATCCTTCTCCGCCTACATTAAGCTTTCTTGCTTCTTTGTCTGTGATAACGCCGTTATTTGTTGAAATAATAGCTGTTCCAAGACCGCCAAGAACTCTTGGAAGCTCTTCTCTGCTTGCGTATATACGTAAGCCCGGCTTTGAAATTCTCTTCAATCCACTTATTATTCTCTCGCTCTTGTTAGCTGTATACTTAAGGAATATTCTGATATCCTTGAAGTTACCATTGTCAACAAGTTCGTACTTCTCTACATAACCTTCTTCTACAAGTATGTTAGCTATTGCTATTTTCATCTTTGAGGAAGGAATATCAACTGAGTCATGTTTTGCAGTATTTGCATTTCTGATTCTGGTAAGCATATCTGCAATTGGATCGCTCATTGTCATGGAATTTTTTCCTCCTGTTTATTTTAAATGTATCTGATTACTACTTTTTTGCTTTGATTAAGCCTTTTGATAAATACGTCCACTCAACATCGGCAAACGCATATCTGCCGGGTGGCGTCCACTCGACTAAGCTCACACCTCGCTTCGCTTGCGTTCGCTAAGTGTGTGGTGCCTACCAGCTGGCTTTCTTAACTCCAGGAATTTGACCCTTATAAGCCAATTCACGGAAGCAAATTCTACAGATACCATACTTTTTAAGATAAGCATGTGGACGACCGCAGATTCTGCATCTGCTGTATTCTCTTGTAGAGAATTTTGCCGGTCTAGCCTGCTTGATCTTCATTGAAGTCTTTGCCATGAAATCTTCCTCCTAAATTATTTGAAAAATGGCATATTGAATAATGTCAAAAGTTCTCTAGCTTCTTCATCTGTGTTTGCAGTAGTAACGAAAATAACGTCCATACCGCGAACCTTGTCAATCTTATCATACTCTATCTCAGGGAAGATAAGCTGTTCCTTAACTCCAAGAGCATAATTTCCTCTACCGTCAAATGCATTAGGATTTACACCTCTAAAGTCACGCACTCTAGGAAGAGCAAGATTTATAAGTCTGTCAGCAAACTCATACATCTTTGAACCGCGAAGAGTTACCTTACAACCTATAGGCATACCCTCTCTAAGTTTAAAGTTAGCAACTGATTTCTTAGCCTTTGTAACTACCGCCTTCTGTCCGGAGATAATTTCAAGATCTCTAACTGCAGCATCTAACACTTTTGCATTGTCTTTTGCCTCACCGACAGCCATATTGATAACGATCTTATCAAGCTTCGGTACCTGCATAGGATTCTTATATCCAAACTTCTCAGTCATTTTCTTGACGATTTCGTTGTCATACATTTCCTTTAATCTTGCCATGTTTTCCTCCTTTCCAATTAGTCGATAGCCTTACCGGTCTTCTTAGCTACACGAACCTTCTTGCCGTCTTTTACTTCAAAACCGACTCTTGTAGCCTGACCGTCAACAACCAACATTACATTTGATATATCAATAGTTCCCTCTGTATTTACGATACCGCCGTTCTGGTTAGCCATACTTGGCTTTGTATGCTTTGTAATCATATTACAGCCTTCAACTATTACTCTGTTCTTCTTAGTATCAACCTTTAATACTTTACCTGTCTTGCCTTTATCTTTTCCAGATATGATTTTAACCATATCATCTCTTTTGATTTTATGCACGCTAGACCTCCTTATAATACTTCAGGTGCGAGAGATACAATCTTCATGAACTGCTTCTCACGAAGTTCTCTTGCAACCGGTCCAAAGATACGAGTACCTCTTGGAGTCTTGTCATCCTTGATTATAACTGCTGCGTTTTCATCGAATTTGATGTATGAACCGTCTTTACGGCGTGTGCTATTGACTGATCTTACTACAACAGCCTTAACAACATCACCTTTCTTAACAACACCGCCGGGTGTTGCATCTTTAACGGTAGCGACGATTATATCGCCGATATGAGCATATCTTCTAGTTGAACCACCCATAACACGAATTGTAAGCAATTCCTTTGCTCCGGTGTTATCGGCTACCTTCAATCTTGTTTCCTGCTGAATCATGCCGGATACTCCTTCCTACCTAATTATTTTGCCTTCTCAATTATCTGTACAAGTCTCCATCTCTTATCCTTTGAAAGAGGTCTTGTCTCCATAATCTTTACAGTATCGCCAATGTTACATTCATTCTTCTCATCATGTGCCTTGAACTTAACAGTCTTCTTTACAATCTTGCCATAAAGTGGATGCTTTACATGGTCTTCGATTGCAACAGTGATTGTCTTATCCATCTTATCGCTAACAACCTTGCCGATACGGGTTTTTCTAAGATTTCTCTCCACGGTTTATCTCCTTTATCTTTATGCCAATTTTGCATTCTCAGTGATAACTGTCTGAATTCTGGCAATGTTTCTACGAACTTCCTTAATTCTTGAAGTGTTATCCAACTGGCTGGTTGCATTTTGGAATCTAAGGTTGAAAAGTTCCTTCTTTGCCAAAACCAATTCCTCATTTAACTGTTCTAAGCTTTTTGACTTTAATTCGTTTACATAATTCTTAGTTTTCACTTGCTTCACCGCCTTCCAAATCAGCCTTTGAAACTATCTTACATCTGCAAGGAAGCTTATGCATTGCAAGACGAAGTGCCTCTCTGGCAATCTCTTCAGGTACGCCTGCGATCTCGAATAATACACGACCCGGCTTTACAACAGCTACCCAATACTCTGTAGCACCCTTACCTGAACCCATTCGAGTCTCAGCAGGTTTTGCTGTAACAGGCTTATCAGGGAAAATCTTTATCCAAACTTTACCGCCACGCTTGATATAACGAGTCATAGCAACTCTGGCAGCCTCTATCTGGTTTGACTTTATCCAACAAGGATCAAGGGATACTAAACCATACTCACCGTAAGTGATCTTATTGCCTCTTAGGGCCTTACCTGCCATAGAACCTCTGAACTGTTTTCTACGCTTTACTCTCTTAGGCATTAACATATTATTTTACGCTCCCTTCCTGTGTTTTCTTTTGAGGAAGCACCTCACCTGTATAAATCCAAACCTTAACACCGACTTTACCGTATGTTGTGTTTGCCTCTGCAAAACCGTACTGGATGTCGGCTCTCAATGTCTGAAGCGGGATAGTACCCTCTGAATAGAACTCTGTACGAGCCATATCCGCACCGCCAAGACGTCCTGAGCAGCTTGCCTTAATACCAAGAACTCCTGCCTTCATACTTCTTGACATTGTTGACTTCATTGCTCTACGGAATGAAATACGGTTCTCAAGCTGTGCAGCGATATTCTCAGCTACAAGCTGTGCATCTCTGTCAGGTCTCTTGATTTCTTTAATATCAATGAATACTTTCTTATCTGTAAACTTTGATACTTCCTTCTTTAATTTCTCAACTTCAGCACCCTGCTTACCGATAACAACACCCGGTCTTGCAGTATGAAGTATTATTCTAACTCTGTCTGAAGCACGCTCTATTTCAATATCAGATACGCTTGCTGAATAAAGTTTCTTCTTTAAGAACTTTCTGATATTGTAGTCTTCCACTAAACAATCAGCGAAATCCTTATCAGCGTACCATCTGGAGCTCCAGTCTTTTATAACACCGACTCTAAGTCCATGTGGATTAACTTTCTGTCCCATTTTCGCGTCTCCTCCTATCTTTCATCTAAGACCACTGTGATATGGCTCATTCTCTTTTCAATACGATAAGCTCTACCCTGTGCTCTAGGCTTAACTCTCTTCATTATAGGGCCGTCACTTGCGTAACACTCTGCAATATATAACTTAGACGGATCTAAATTGTTGTTGTTCTCGGCATTAGCAACTGCCGACTCTACCAATTTCTTGATAACACTTGACGCATATCTTGGGCTATACATAAGAATACCCAAAGCCTCACCAACATTCTTACCTCTGATAGCATCCAGCACGAAACATGCCTTCTGAACAGGTACTCTGGCATACGAGAGCTTAGCTGATGGTCTGGTGTCCTTAACTGCATTTCTTTCTCTTTTAATCTGGGATCTATGTCCTTTTGCCATTTAAAAAACCTCCTTTCAACCCTCTCTTATCTTGAAGCTTTCTTATCGTCAGCTTTATGTCCTCTGTAAGTTCTTGTAGCAACGAACTCACCAAGCTTGTGTCCTACCATATCCTCGGTAACATATACCGGAACATGCTTTCTTCCATCGTGAACAGCAATAGTATGACCTACCATCTGTGGGAAGATTGTAGAACGGCGTGACCATGTCTTGATGACACTCTTGTCGCCGGCTTTGTTCATTGCGTCAACTTTCTTTAATAAACTTGCATCTGCAAATGGTCCTTTTTTAAGTGAACGTGACATTTATCTTTCCTCCTTTATTTAGTAGCGGCCTTACCATCTCTTCTTCTGATGATTAGCTTATTAGACTGTTTCTTCTTGTTTCTAGTCTTAAGACCAAGAGCCGGTTTACCCCAAGGAGTAGATGGACCCGGACGACCGATTCCGGTTTTACCTTCACCACCACCGTGTGGATGGTCATTAGGGTTCATGACAGAACCACGAACTGTAGGTCTGATACCCATGTGACGCTTTCTTCCTGCCTTACCAAGCTTAACAAGTGAATGCTCACCGTTTCCTACTATACCGATAGTAGCTCTGCAAATGATTGGAACCATTCTCATCTCGCCTGAAGGAAGACGAAGAGTTGCATACTTTCCTTCCTTAGCCATAAGCTGTGCAACATTTCCTGCTGAACGAACAAGCTGTCCGCCCTTTCCGGGATAAAGCTCGATGTTGTGAATCTGTGCACCTACAGGAATCTCTGCAAGTGGTAAACAGTTTCCGATTCTTGCCTCAGCACCTGAACCGCTTACGATTGTAGCTCCAACCTGAAGTCCCTCAGGGGCAAGGATATAAGCCTTTGCGCCGTCTACATATGAGATAAGTGCAATATTTGCTGTTCTGTTAGGATCATACTCTATTGCAACAACCTTTGCAGGAACTCCGTCTTTTGAATTTCTCTTAAAGTCGATAATTCTGTATTTTCTCTTTGCACCGCCACCACGATGTCTTACTGTTATTTTACCTTGATTGTTTCTTCCTGAGTTCTTCTTAATAGGTGCCAACAATGACTTCTCAGGAGTGCTTTTTGTAATTACACTAAAGTCCAAACCTGTCATGTTTCTTCTTGACGGTGTATACGGACTATACTTCTTTATTCCCATTTTATCTCCTTCTTGTGCTATGCACTTTATCACGGCAGGATGCCGTATAATATTACTCAGATATTATCTGAGAAAAAGCAACATTTGTTGCTTATAATCCCTGGAATAACTCTATATCCTTACTGTCCTCTGTAAGCCATACAATAGCCTTTTTAACCTTTGCTGTCTTACCTGTTGTCATTCCTCTTCTCTTTGACTTTCCGTCCTGGTTCATAGTATTTACTCTTGAAACCTTAACGCCGTCAAACATCTTCTCAACAGCTTCTTTGATCATTGTCTTGTTTGACTCAGGATGTACAAGGAAAGTATACTTTTTATCAGTCATGCCGAGCATGCTCTTCTCTGTAATAACCGGCTTAAGTATTACATCATAGTATTGTATGTTTGCCATTACGCATATACCTCCTCTATAGTCTTAACAGCGTCCTTTGAAGCTACCACTGTATTGTACTTTAAGATATCATATACATTGATAGTCTTAGGTGAAGCAGCCTTAACACCATATATATTTCTAACAGAAAGTACAGTGTTCTTCTCATTCTCAGCACATACAACAAGCGCCTTCTTAACATTCAAGTTGTTCAAAGTCTGCTGCATCTTCTTTGTCTTAATCTCGCTCATTGCAAAGTCATCAACTACGATGAACTTGTTCTCAAGAACTCTGCTTGTAAGAGCACTCTTAAGAGCGATTCTTTTCTCTTTCTTATTGAGATTGATTGTATAATCTCTTGGAGTAGGTGCAAATACAACACCGCCGCCTTTCCACTGAGGTGATCTTGTTGAACCCTGACGTGCATGTCCTGTACCTTTTTGCTTCCAAGGCTTTCTACCGCCACCGCTAACTTCGGAACGGGTCTTTGCCTTTTGTGTTCCCTGACGCTTGTTTGCCAACTGTGCAACAACTGCCATATGAACTAAATGCTCGTTAACATTAACTCCGAACACAGCATCATTTAATTCTATACTACCTACTTCTTTTCCTTCAATATTAAATACTGATATATTAGCCATTTGTGTTCCTCCTTTCTGTTAGTTATTTCTTCTTAACAGTCTCTTTTAATGTTATTAGAGCCTTCTTTGAACCCGGCATTGAACCCTTTACAAGGATAAGATTCTTATCGGCGTCAACTCTTACTATTTCAAGATTCTGTGTTGTCACCTTCTTTGCACCCATATGTCCCGGCATTCCTTTGCCCTTGAATACATGGCTCGGATCTGAAGATGAACCGTTTGAACCCTGATGGCGGTGGAACTTTGAACCGTGACTCATAGGTCCTCTTGACTGTCCGTGACGCTTGATAGCACCCTGGAAGCCCTTACCCTTTGAGATAGCGCTTGCATCAACCTTATCTCCTGCAGTGAAGATATCTACTTTGATCTCAGCCTTTGGAGCATACTCGGATGCATTCTCGAACTTGAACTCTCTGATAAATCTTCCGGCAGCAAAAACCTCTCTCTTCTTATCACCGTTCTCAACTACAGTCTTCTCAATTCCTGCCTTAACAAGATGACCTGCCTTAGCCTTATTAACCAACTTTGTACGGATCTGTCCATATGCAACCTGAACTGAATTGTATCCGTCATTCTCCTCTGTCTTAACCTGTGTAACTACACATGGTCCTGCAAGAAGAACTGTTACAGGTATCAACACGCCGTTCTCATCGAAAATCTGTGTCATACCTACTTTTCTAGCAAGTATTGCTTTCTTCATTATTATACCTCCTGGTTTATTCTACAGCGGAGCACTATGTGCTCATCCTAGAGCAGGATTAACGCTTATAGCGGATTATCTACTCTTCATTTTGATGTCAATATTCACACCTGCAGGCATTTCCAATCTGGAAAGTGCATCAACAGTCTTCTGTGATGGTGCAATGACATCAATCAGTCTCTTGTGAGTTCTCTGCTCGAACTGCTCACGAGAGTCTTTGTACTTATGTACAGCTCTAAGGATAGTTACCACTTCCTTCTTTGTTGGTAGTGGAACAGGTCCTGAAACAGCTGCTCCTGTCTTCTTTACAGTATCAACAATTCTTGCAGCACAGCTGTCAACCAATTGATGATCATAAGCTTTTAATGTGATTCTCATTACCTGATTTGCCATAAAAAAAGCCGCCTCCTTTTCAATCTTTATAAAAGAAATTGACAAGCGGTGACTGTACACTCTTCCGTGCGTGTCGTAAATCTTAACCACACGAAATACTCAATATGAGATGCTGTTTGTACAGTGACTTGTCGCCAGTTTTTGCAACATGACCTTCGCTCCACATAAAACCCGTTAAACGGCAACCTATGCTTCTTAGCTATCAATGTCACAGCTGTTCCAGGATATCACAGATGAAAAGTAAATGCAAGCACTTTTTTGTTTTATTATTTGTTTGTACTGCTCCAAAAACTTGAGTATAGCAAATGCCATAAAACTGTTTATAGGCAAAAGAATTATATTCTTCAACGCTCTCATAGGCAAAATAGCAAGAAAAGCCTTACCATATAGAACATTCAGCCAAAGTGTACCAAGTAAGATATTACAAAGCAGACTTACAAAAAACTCTGCAATAAAAATCCTCTTTATACTCACTTGCTTCTTATATAATACACTTCCGTAAATAAATCCGGCAATAATCGCATTTAAAGTAAATCCCGGAAAAAAAGGTCCTGTAGGCTTAATAGCATACTTTACAACATCTGTCACAGCTCCAAAAACCGAACCCACAATAGGTCCGAACAAGTATCCCACGCTTACAGTAATCAAAGATGAGAAACCGATCTTTAAAAAATTGCCGATAGGGACTGTAAAAGCCCCCAAAATAATCGACAACGCCACAAACATAGCTACTGTTGTAATAGTTCTAACCTTCTTAAGTTCCCTATATGAGAACAAAAATATATCTTTTATATCTGTCATAATCACTTCCTAACACATCCGCTCTCTTTAGCCGCCTTAGCTACAGCATCCGCTACAGATTTTGCCACATTCTTATCAAGTGCGGAAGGTATAATATTTTCCGCATTCAAATCTTCAGGCTTTATATACTCCGCGATAGCCTTGGCCGCAGCCTTTTTCATATCGTAATTTATATCTCTTGCACCTGCATCCAGAGCACCTCTGAATATTCCCGGGAAGGCAAGCACATTGTTGATTTGATTCGGTCTGTCACTTCTTCCCGTACCCATTACAGCCACACCGGCTTCCATAGCATCGTCATATGAGATCTCAGGATTCGGATTTGCCATAGCAAAGACTATAGGATCCTTTGCCATCGTCTTTATCATATCTTTTGTAAGGATATTTGCTACAGAAACTCCTATAAACACATCCGCACCTACAAGAGCATCTGATAAGTTTCCTCTCATATCGTTAAGGTTTGTAACCGTACACAGCCACTCCTTATGATCTTTTATACCCTGCGGTCTGGTTTTATACAGTATACCGAACTCATCACAGGCCGTTATATCCTTGACACCAGACTCCAAAAGCATCTTAATAATAGCCGTACCTGCACTTCCCGGTCCGTTAAGTACCACCTTTATATCATCCATCTTCTTATTTACAAGCTTAAGTGCATTGATAAGTGCCGCTGTAACCACTATTGCAGTACCATGTTGATCGTCATGAAATACAGGTATCTCAAGTTCTTTTTCAAGTCTCTCTTCTATTTCAAAGCATTTCGGTGAGGCTATATCTTCCAAATTGATACCTCCAAAGCATGGTGCGATATTCCTTACAGTCTTTATAATCTCCTCAGTATCCTTAGTATCAAGGCATATAGGAAAGGCGTCCACATCTCCGAACTCTTTAAAAAGTATTGCCTTACCCTCCATTACAGGCATTGCAGCCTTCGGTCCGATATCTCCAAGCCCCAGCACCGCCGTACCGTCCGATACCACCGCTACCAGATTTTTCTTTGCCGTATACTTCCACACATTTTCAGGATTACTTGCTATCTCTTTACAAGGCGCTGCAACTCCCGGAGTATATGCAGTACTCAAATCATCTCTGTTATTTATCTTTATCTTACTTGCAACAGCGATTTTACCGCCGTTTTTTTCATGCAATTTTAATGCTTCTTTACTATAGTCCATATTACCACCTTTATAAAAAATTACAAAAATTCTTTGATGTATTCTAGCATAAAAGAAAATACTTTTCCACATAAAAAAGCTGTATGAAAATCATACAGCTAAATGCCGGTGGCGAGACTCGAACTCGCACACCCTTTCGAATAACAGATTTTGAGTCTGTCGCGTCTGCCATTCCGCCACACCGGCTTACTACCTGACAATATTAGCATAACGGCAGGATATTTGCAAGCGGTTTTTGTACCGGTTTGACGGTGAGTTTTTTACCGGTCAGATAATTAAGAATAAATATAAGTTGGTGTTTATCCTTTTACAACCAACCCTCTATATCTGCTGATAGCCGCAAAAACTTCCTGTTTTCTTGGCATTGCAAGATTACCGGGATGACCTGTATATGGTGATATACAATCCAATCCGGACTTTTCAATATGTCTGTACATCTGATCCAGTGACTGTTCAATTGTCTTCTTTTCATCAATCACTTTATTCTTTAAAAACCCGATCATAACGGCGATACAATTTGTCTGACTTTCATCAACAAGCTGCTCCAGCCCTGAAATATCTATATTGTTCCATCCATACAAAATAGTATATTTTCCTTTGGCTTTCAGGCGATCTTCTTTACCTGACAGAGAGAATCCTGTTTTTAAAGGAACACGATGTGTTACTTTACCAAAAACATTATCTGATAAAAATTCTCTTTTATATCCGTCGGTAGACGCTATCTCCTTTGCTCTGTCGGTGACATCCTTTGGAATATACTCATCCATCATTATAACTCTGTCGGCAACATCAAAGTAATCTCCGCAACCTCCCACTATGAGTATGGTGGAAACTCCCAAATCTTTATATAAAGGTTTTACTTTATCAATAAAAGGTGTTATAGGCTCTTTTTCTCTTGCAATCAGCTTTTGCATACGACCGTCACATATCATAAAATTGGTGGCGGAAGTATCTTCGTCAATCAAGATAAGTGAAGTTCCGGATTCTAAAGCTTCCATTACATTTGCCGCCTGTGATGTGCTTCCGCTGGCATTTTCCGTAGAAAATAAATGTGTATCCTTATTTCCCGGCAGATTATTTATAAAAGCACTTATATTTACTTTTTCAACATTTCTTCCATCCTCTGCACGAATCTTGACCGCATCAAAACATGTAATCACCATTTCACGCCCGTCACCTGAAATATGATTATATACTCCACGTTCAAGTGCTTTCAGCAGTGTTGACTTACCATGGTAGCCTCCACCTACAATCAATGTAATGCCCTTTTCAATTCCCATCCCGGATATATGCTTTCCGCTTGGAAGATCTATATCCGTTTCAAAACTTTTTGGACTCTTAAAAGGAATACCGTCACGCAAAGGCTTATCTGAAACACCGCTCTCACGTGGCAAAACAGATCCGTTGGCAACAAATGCAACCAAATTCCTTCGCTTTAATTCTTCCCTTATATACTCTTGGTCGATCATTAAAGAAATCTGATTTTTCAATTCATTATGATCAATATTTTCATACAATAATGCCGCATCCACAATTTTTACAAGAGTTTGTGAAAAAATCCGATTGGCTTCTTTTCCTAAAACGCGTCTGCCGGCTGCCGGAAGCCCTATCTCAAATCTTACCTCAACTCTGTTATCCTTAATCAAAACGGAGGTTCTCTCCAGCATCTCCTGTCCGCATCTGTCAATTACAATCATACCGCTACCACCTGTAGCATTTATTTTCTTACTGTAAATTTCAGCTTTTTTATAAAACTCCCTTGTTAAAAAATCCGAAACGGCAATAATTTTACTTTTTGAATCAAGTAATTCATCAGGAATACCTGTTACTTTCCTGTTCATAATAATCCGCACTTTTGACGGCGGTGCATACGGGTCAACTTGTACATGGTCAATGGAAAGAATATATTTCCCGAAGTTGTACTCTCCCTTTATAGATTTATATGCACCATATCCCTGACCGTTTATTGAAAATAATAATTGCTCCAGTTCCTGTCTACTTTTCAAATGTATACCTCCATATCATGTTTCCAAACATTCTAATACTTTTTTTATAAAATCCTGCTGTTGCCTAATCATTGCAAACATATTATCAAAAACCAACTTTACCATAGGCGCAACATCATTATTCATTGCTTCACACTTTTCTTTCCAGCCTTTCATAACAGATTCATATTCAATATCAAGCCTTTTAAGTTGACTTTCCAAGGCGGTATAAACCTCACCGGATGTCAGCTTATCACATAATGATATTCCGGCATATAAAGATGACGGATAGGAAAGAGAAAACTCCGTCAACGAATCATAAATTAATGTTCTCAAATATTTTTTCCCTTTTTGAGTAATACTATAAGTTACTCTTGGTCTGTATTGTGCCTGTTCCCTGTCCGTTACACAGATATATTCGTTCTTTTCAAGCTTTTTTAAAGCATAATAAATAGAGCCTATAAGCACTCCTCCCCATCTTTTTGCATCCATTGTTTGTAACATCTGCTTTATATCATAACCTGACATAGGTTCGTTATCCAGCAGACAAAGCACCAATAAACGTATCACAAATCCACCTCCATATTCAACATTGAATATAATACAACGAATATTTTTATATGTCAATATATAACACTTCCACCTATTAAAAAAGCTATTATGAATTTTTCACTAACCCAAATCCATAATAGCTCTAATATTTTATTTATATAAGAAAGTTACAGTTCTTTAAAAGTTTCAGTTTTCCCTAGCAAGTTCAGCCTTAATCTTCTCTGTAAGTGCAGGAACTATCTTATTTAAATCTCCTACGATACCATAATCTGCAACAGTAAAGATAGGTGCATTCTCATCCTTATTAATAGCAATGATGATATCACTCTCTTCCATACCTGCAAGATGCTGTATTGCACCTGAAATACCTATTGCAAAGTATAGATGCGGACGAACCGTCTTGCCTGTCTGTCCTACCTGAATATCCTTAGGCATCCAACCGGCATCCACTACAGCTCTTGAACAGCTTACAGTTCCGCAAAGTGCATCTGCAAGTTCCTTAAGTATCTTAAAGTTCTCGGCGCTTCCTACACCTCTACCGCCCGATACCAAAATCTTTGCGGCCATTATATCTTCTGTAGTCTTAGTGTTCTTTACGATTTTAAGGATCTCAACATACTTGTCATTCTCTTCAAGCTTGGCATCAAAGTCAATAACCTCGGCCTTTGCTCCTGCAACTCTTTCCTTCTTTTGCATAACACCCGGACGGACTGTAGCCATCTGCGGCCTGTTCTCAGGACAGGCAATAGTTGCTATAGTATTTCCGCCAAATGCAGGTCTTGTCATAAGAAGCTGATTATGCTTTTGCTCTCTGCCTGCAATCGCCACAAGCGGATAGTCACCTATATCAAGCTGTGTACAGTCTGCTGTAAGTCCTGTTCCTACTCTTGCCGATACTCTCGGACCCAAATCTCTGCCTATAGCTGTAGCACCGATAATAAATACCTCAGGTTTATACTCATTTATAACCGCTGCAAGTGCCTGTGTATATGGCTCTGTACGATACTCCTTAAGTTTGGGATCATCAACTACAATTACTCTGTCTGCACCATACTCGGCAAGCTCATCTACCAATCCCTTTATATCGGATCCTAAAAGTACTGCTGTCACCTCCGTATTAAGGTCGGCAGCCAAATCCTTACCTTTTCCTATAAGTTCAAGGGAAATACCGCTTAATTTGCCGTCTACCTGCTGGGCAAATGTAAACACTCCCCTGTATTCTTCTGTATTTTGTCTCATAAACGACTCCTTTTTAGATGATATGTGTTTCTTTTAATTTGCCTAAAATGTAGTCAACAGACTCTGATGCACTTAAGTTTACCTGCTCTCCGGCACCTTTTCTTACCTTATCGGATGCCTTTGCAATCTGTGTCGGTGAACCCTTAAGACCTATATTTGAGTCATCCACACCTACAAGATCGGCTCTTGAAAATACAGTCACTTCCTTGTCATAAGCATCAAAGATTCCACCCGGAGTCATATATCTCGGCTCATTTAACTCCGACAAAGCTGTAATAAGTACAGGCATCTTTGCCTTCAAAACATGATATCTGTCATCAAACTGACGCTCTACCACTACACTGTCGCCTTCAATTTCAATCTTTTGTGCATAACTTATAACCGGTATCCCAAGATGCTCGGAAATCTGCGGTCCTACCTGTGCGGTATCACCGTCAATAGCCTGACGACCTGTGATTATAAGATCATAATCAAGCTTTCTTAATGCTCCCGCTATAGTCTGTGATGTAGCCCATGTATCCGCACCGCCAAGCACTCTGTCAGTTATAAGAATTGCTTTGTCGGCTCCCATTGCAAGTGCCTCTCTAAGTACCTCATCCGCCTTTGGAAGTCCCATAGTAACTACAGTAACTTCCGCATTATATTTATCTTTTATTCTGAGAGCCGCCTCAAGACCCGCTTTATCATCAGGGTTCATAATTGTAAGCATAGCTCCTCTGTTAAGTGTGCCGTCAGGGTTGAAAACAACGCCACCCTTTGTATCCGGCACCTGTTTAATACAAACAACTATCTTCATGACATCCTCCATTCATAACAGCAACATTAATTAAGCAATGCACCGGCGATTACCATTCTCTGTACTTCACTTGTACCTTCATATACTTCTGTAATCTTGGCATCACGCATCATTCTTTCGATCTCGTATTCTCTTGTATAACCATATCCGCCATGCAGCTGAACCGCCTTGGTAGTTACTTCCATAGCCACCTCTGCTGCAAACAACTTAGCCATTGCCGCTTCCTCCGAATATGTCTTCTGTGTCGCCTTAGCCATTGCCGCTCTGTATACAAGCATCTGTGCCGCCTTTACTTTGGTTGCCATATTTGCCAGCTCAAACTGTGTATTTTGGAATGCACTGATAGTTCTTCCAAACTGCTTTCTCTCTTTTACATAGGCAATAGTTCTCTCAAGTGCACCCTCTGCAATACCAAGTGCCTGTGCGGCAATACCTATACGACCGCCGTCCAAAGTATGCATTGCAATACCGAATCCCTTGCCGGCAGGTCCGAGCATATTTTCCTTTGGAACTCTGCAATCATTAAAGATAAGCTCATATGTAGAAGAGCCTCTGATACCCATCTTCTTTTCCTTTGTTCCGAAATTAAATCCCGGTGTACCCTTTTCTACAAGGAATGCCGAGAAAATTTTCTTCTTTCTGCCCTTAGCATCCACTTTGACCTCTGTACATGCGATTACAACATAAATATCGGCTTCTTTACCGTTTGTAATGAAAATTTTTGAACCGTTAAGTACATACTCATCATTATCAAGCGTTGCCGTTGTAACCGCTCCCTGTGCATCTGTACCGGCATTAGGCTCTGTAAGTGCAAAAGCTCCGAGTTTCTCACCCTTTGCAAGCGGAATCAGATATTTCTCCTTTTGAGCCGGTGTACCGTACATAGCAATCGGGTCGGCACAAAGTGATGTATGTGCAGAAACAATAACAGCCGTTGTAGCACATACTTTTGCGATTTCCTCTACACACATAACATATGCCAGAGAATCGGCTCCCTGACCGCCAAACTCCTTTGCTACAGGAATTCCAAGAAAACCGTACTTTGCCATCTTATTTACGGTCTCTCTTGGGAATATTTCTGTTTCATCTACCTCTATTGCAAGAGGTTTTACTTCCTTTTCGGCAAACTCCCTAAAGAGGGTTCTTGCCATCTCATGTTTCTTGTCTAAAGTAAA
Source organism: Lachnoanaerobaculum sp. (assembly GCF_057250505.1). NCBI lineage: Bacteria > Bacillati > Bacillota > Clostridia > Lachnospirales > Lachnospiraceae > Lachnoanaerobaculum > Lachnoanaerobaculum sp. The sequence goes on from NZ_DBHIEQ010000001.1 coordinate 52,476, forward strand.
ATCCATGAATAATACCCTACTTGAATAAATCCAAGTGCAAACTTAAATAGTGAAAGTCTTTGTTTGCATTATCCTTTCTTAGTTTTCTTTCACCTTTATATATAAACAAATGTAAAATGATCTTTTACAACTATTATCACTCCTGAAACTCTATGAATTAATAAAGTTCTTTTCTTTTCTCTTCTCAAGGAAAGAACTCATACCTTCTATCTGATCATGTGTCTCAAAGCAACTTCCAAATAGTTTCTCTTCAATAACTATAGCATCATCCATTTTAACATCAAGTCCATCATTTATAGCTTTTTTACATGCCCTGACAGCTATAGGTGCATTTTTCGCAATACCCTTTGCCATCTTCTTTGCTGTTTCCAAAAGCTCTTCTTGTGTGTATATGGCATTTACAAGACCTATTCTTAATGCCTCATCCGCTTTTATATTCTTTGCTGTATAAATCAACTGCTTTGCCATTCCGGGTCCAACTAAACGAGCAAGTCTTTGAGTCCCCCCAAATCCCGGTGTAATGCCAAGTCCTGTTTCAGGTTGTCCAAATACTGCATTATCTGAACAGATTCTTATATCACAGCTCATTGCAAGTTCACATCCACCACCAAGTGCATATCCGTTTATAGCTGCAATAACAGGTATTGGGAATGTCTCAATTTTCCTAAATATATCATTTCCCTTTTTCCCAAAAGCTTCTCCTTCAGTTTTACTTAGCTTACTCATCTCTCCAATATCAGCACCCGCTACAAAAGACTTGATTCCTTCTCCTGTCAATACAACTGCCCTAATAGCATTTATGTCAATATTATCAAAACAATCACCTATTTCATCCAATACGGAAGAATTTAGAGCATTCAAAGCTTCCGACCTATTGATGGTAATGATACCTATCATTTCATCTTGCTCATACTTTACAAAATTCACAAACAATACCTCCTTTTAATAATATTTACAGTGTATTACGTATATGCACATCCTATATCACCTTATAACATAAATTAATAACTACAACATATACTAAACAATACCAAAACTGGCAAAAATTATTATTATTGTAACAGCTATCAGTGGAATTATTACTGTACACATTCCAATATCTGCATATGACTCTTTATGTGTCATTCCTGTAATTCCAAGTAATGTGATAACTGCACCATTGTGTGGCAATGTATCCATACCTCCACAGGCTATTGAAGCTACTCTATGAAGTACTTGAGGGTTAATCCCCATTGTCTGTGCTATCTCTAAAAACTGCTTTCCCATTGTCTCTAATGCAATTGATAGTCCACCTGATGCTGAACCTGTAACACCGGCTAAAACCGAACTTGATACAGCCGTACCAATCAATGGATTGGACGATATACTTACGATCCCGGCACTGATAATCGCAAATGCAGATAAACCTGCAATAACATTACCATACCCTGTTTCAGAAGCAGTATTAAATATTGCCAAGAAAGACCCGTTAGTTCCTGTAGTAATGGTCTTTACCACATTCTCAAATCTCTTAAAATTAAGTATAACAGTTATAATAATTCCAACAAATAAAGCAATAATCAAAGACCAGTTTCCGGTTACAGCTTTTAAATTTGTCTTATATGGCTCACCCTCCAAATAACCGCCATCAATATTTGGATAAATCACTCTGGATAAAACATAATTAATTACAAGTACCGCAATAATAGGTGCAAGTGCTACAGCAAATGAAGGTGAACTTTTTTTCTCATCATTTGTTTTAAAATGCTCATTGTGTTCTCCATATCCTTCGCCTTTTTGTTTAGCTGTTCTGGCACGGAATGACAGCCAAAACATACCAAGCCCAAACATCACGATTGTAGCAATAATTCCAAGTATCGGAGCTGCAAAAGCATCTGTTCCAAAATACTTCATCGGAATAGCGTTCTGAATTTGAGGTGACCCCGGAACTGCCGTCATTGTATATGTGAATGCTCCCAATGCTATTGCACCGGGCAAAATTCTCTTTGGAATATCAACCTCTTTAAAAAGCTTCGCTCCTATCGGATATATCGCAAAAGCAACAACAAATAACGAAACTCCACCATAAGTTAATAGCGAACAGGATAATACAACAGACAATATAGCCATATGGCTACCTAATTTTGCGGTTATAAAACCGGAAATGGAATCTGCTGAACCTGAATCCTCCAACATTTTTCCAAAAATTGCCCCCAGTAAAAAGATAGGAAAATAATTACGAACATATTTCCCAAGACTGGCCATAAATACTTCTGTATAATGAGCCATTAAATGTGGATCTTCTCCCATTGAAATAGTACCTATAACTACAGCAAGTAGTGCTAAAAGTGGTGCAACAGCAACAACTGAAAAGCCTCTAAATGCAAGGTACATAAGAAGACCAAGTGATAGAATAATTCCTAATATTCCAATAATTTGCATTTTTATTCCTCTTTTTTTAAATTTTATATATTCTTAAGTTCCAAGCTCATTAAAGTATCTCTAAAGATCCTTTCATCCATCATCTCCAATTTTTCAGGAATAATCGGTATGAAATCCATATTTCCAAGAATATCTCGTTCAAGGTCTACACCCGGTGCTATTTCTATTAACATAAGCCCTTCCTTTGTCAACCTAAAAACACACCTTTCTGTAATATATAAAACTTCCTGTTCTGTTTCATTAGCATATTTTGCGGAAAAAGTTATTTGTTCAACCTTCTTGACAAATTTCTTTTCCCTACCTTCTTCAAGAATAATAAGTTCTCCATTTTCAACTTTTTCTTTTAATCCGCCTGCAGTGAATGTACCACAGAATACAATTCTCTTTGTGCTTTGCGAAATATTAATAAAACCGCCACATCCTGGAATCTTCGGTCCAAATTTAGATACATTTATATTACCTTCTTTATCACACTGTGCTAATCCAAGGAATGTTACATCCAATCCACCACCATCATAGAGGTCAAATTGTATATCCTGATCTATGATAGACTGTGGATTTATTACTCCACCAAATTTTATACCTCCAAGTGGTACTCCTCCGGTTATTCCCGACTCCACACTAAGCGTAATTTTATCACCTTGACCTTCTTCATTAGCAACTGCACCAACAAGTTCAGGAATTCCAATTCCTAAGTTAACTAAAGAATATGCGTGTATCTCCATCGCACCTCTTCTGCCGATAACTTTTCTATTATCCAATTTTGGAGGTGCAACTCTATTAAGCAATGTCTTAGCATTTCCACAATAAGCAGGATTATAAACCTCACCAAAAACCTGATCATGATATGCATTTATATCGGTGCATTTAACAACAACATCTACAAGCACTCCGGGAATCTTTACCAATCTTGGGTCAAGGGTATTTGCACCTACAATATCCTTGACCTGTACAATAACTTTACCCCCATTATTCTTGCAAGCAATTGCCATATTTGTTGCATCAAGTGTAGCAACTTCTTCCTCTAAACTAATATTTCCATATTCATCAGCAAAAGTACCTCTTATAATTGCAAAATCAATTTTAGGTGCTAAATAATAGAGATATTCTTCCCCCTCAAGCTCTATCTTCTTAACAAGGTCTTCTTTTGTTATACTGTTTAACTTTCCACCATCTTGTGTCGGATCTACAAACGTATCTAATCCAATCTTACTAATTGTTCCTTTTTCTCCAGATGCTGATGAACGAAACATATGTGAAATAACTCCCTGCGGAAAATTATATGCTTCTATCTTATTATCAAGAGCCAACTTCTGAAGTTTTGGTGCCAAATTCCAATGTCCACCTACAACCCTCTTTAAAAGACCTTCACCATTTAAGAGATTAAGAGCTCTGTCTTTCCCGTCACCTTGACCTGCAGCATAATAAAGTGTCAAACCTTTAGGTGCGTTTGTCTCTTCATATCTTTCTTTTATTTTTTCCTGAACCTCCTCTGCCGCACCTATACCGACAAACCCATTTATTGCTATAGTTGCATTGTCCGTAATTAAATTTGCCGCTTCTCTTGCCGTTAAGAATTGTACTCTCATTTACCGGCCTCCTTTTTTGGTGGCAGAACCATTGCAACCCCCTCTAATACAACCTCTCCATTTTGATTCATACAAACTGTCTTTAATTTTAAGAACTTATCCTTTATCTTTTCTGATACCTCTACTGTAGCTGTGACAGTATCTCCAAAATATACCGGTTTTGTGAACTTTAATTCCTGTCCCATGTATATAGTACCTTCTCCGGGTAATTTCATTCCAAGAACAGTTGACACAAGACCTGCTGTAAGCATTCCATGCGCTATTCTCTTACCAAAAATACCTTTTTTTGCAGCCTCTTCATTTATGTGTGCTGAATTCAAATCCCCAATTATTCCAGCATACAAATACACATCTCCCTCTGTGATCGTTTTAGAAAAGCACGCTTTCTCTCCAATAACAATCTCGTCAATACTTTTTCCTGCCATAATATTGCCTCCATTAATTTTTATATTTTATTTCAAAGCACACTTTGAAACATTGTTAATGTAATTTATAACGAAGTATTCTCTTGCACTTCCATATTTAACTCTTTTATAATCACGTCAACAAAATAACATCAACATTATATATTTTTATCTAATATTGATAGCATTTTTATTTATTACTATTTAATGTTACCATATATATATATATATATATCAATTACTTTTTTAAAAATATGTGAATTATATCATTTTATACTAATAATCTATTTTTTATCAAAGTTATCCTCTTTTATTTTATTTATAATATATATATTTTAATAATATTATTGTATAATATATATATTATAATTGATTGTAGTTTCTTATATTTTTACTTTGTAAAAAATCAAATTGGACTACAGTAATATGTTTCGTCAAAAAAGGGTCTGTACAGTTTTAAACCGCACTGACCCATATAGAAGATTCACTATATTTTTTTATAAAGATATTTGAAGTTTCCACTCAATATTTTGACAAGGAAAAAAGTGGCTATAGCCTTATAAATACAAGACTTTAAACCACTTTTACATACCTCAGATGCTAAAGATAAAGTTACAACGTACTGTTATATATTTTTATTCTTTTCTCCCCGCAAAACATATATATCCAAGTTCTTTTTTATTATCCATCATAAATGAACGCATCCTTTGAAAGTATTCCTTATTAAACTCCTGCAATCCTGTTCTTATAATACTGAATGCTCCAAAAATACCCTCATCTTTCATCATTCCGGGAATACTCATAAGACTCATCGGACCGCTCTTTTCCTCCACTTGAAATCCGGATCTTTCAAAGCAGGCTCTCCACTCCGTTTCTATAAGCGGTTCCACATTTACATTTATAGCCCTGCTAAGACCGATACGAAGTTCCTTTGCTCTGTTTTCATCATCAGTGATTAAAACAACATCCTGAGTTAATACAACTCCGCCGGGCTTCAATACTCTGTAATATTCTTTTAACGCTCTCTCCTTTTTATCACCCAAAAGCATTGTCAGCATGGCTTCATTTACCACAACGTCAAAGCTTTCATCCTCAAAAGGAAGCTTGAAGGCATCACCTTCCATAACCTTTACTTTGTCTTCCAGGTCGTTATCTTTTATCTTCTTCCTTGCCTTTTCGACCGCTTTTTCATCCAAATCCACTCCTATAATATCACAACCGTATTTCTTTGCTATATGAATCAAGGTGGTTCCCATATTACAAGCCACCTCCAAAACCTTTGAATCAGCCTTGATATTTCCCTTCTCAAGTAACCAATCGGTAGCCACCACACCACCCGGTCTTAACCTTGTCTTACCTATTCTTGCCAAAAATTCATGACCTTTCTCTGCCATAATCTCCTCCTGTAAGCTAAAAACTCTCTGTAAGTTAGTATTTACTAACTCAAATGTAAAACACTACCTTTTAAAATAAATAAATTATATTTCATTTTATCGGGGATATTTACAAATACAGATATCATTAAATACTAAGAAAATATACTAAGCCGAATAACCGACTTACTAAGAATTTTAGACATACATACAGTAAAAGTCAATATTAAAAATACAGAAAATGAAATAGGTCGGTACAGTTTTTAGACTACACCAACCTAATATAATATTTTATATCACTACTCCACTTCAGGATGTTCTTTTTTAAACTTTGCATTCTTTATTGGAGCCACAATTGCAAGAGGTATCACAAGTAAGAACACACACACTCTTCCAATCCATCCATAACCGACTGCAATAAGCTTTGTAAGTCCTGCAAATGACAACAACGTAGCCAACACAATTGACACAAGTGAAATTATGATTCTTCTTTGTTCAAGTGAAAGAGACTGTAACCCTACCTTTTCAAACCTTGTAACCAGACCAAATACAACTCCGACACCGGTGGAAACAAATGCACTGAATAATATCAAAGAATATGCATACAGAAGTACCGGTCTGTTCAAAAATTTTGCAATATTAAATATCGGCAAGCTCATTCCGTCATCAAGTTGTGAAAGAGCGGCAAAATTTCCAAGTATCATTATTGCACATAATGCAGTCATCAAACCGTTTATTATTGTTCCTATAATTGCAAATCCTCTGCACTTCTTTGTGGTGTCAAGCAACTGTGATGTACTGATAATAGATGCCACTACCAAACTTTGAAATCCTGCATACAATAAACCGTTCCAAATCGCCGAAAAAACAGAACCTTCCACATGTTTTGTACTGATGACCTCTTTCAATCCCTGACTTCCAAGAGATAATCCCGGTATCAGCAATGCAATAAGGCATATCAAAATCATTATTGTTATAACTGTAGACGCCTTTCTTACAAGCCCCGCTCCAAATATTGTCAATATGAAAAATATTGCACCTGTAATAATACATCCAAGATAGAAATTCAGACCCCACAGACTGGCAAAGAGTTTTCCTCCTCCGGCTATAGCAATACCTGCTCCTACCACAACCAACACAAAAAATGCAATATCAAAAAATAATTTTCCTGCTGTTGAAAAAGGAGCATACAAATGATGGGCAAGTTCATCATAGCGGAATGCCTTATGATTTTTTGCCATTACCGCTCCGTTATAATAACACCAGCCTAAAAGAATTATTATAATAGCAGGCATAAATAAGGCGGTATATCCAAACTTCACAAAGTACTGTACAGTTTGATTTCCTGTAGCAAATCCACCTCCCACATGAGTTCCAAACCAAACCGCAGCCACCGAAAACATAGTTGCAAGACCGGACTTACCCAAATTGTCTTTATCCATACTCTTCTCCCTAAACTTTACTTAGTAATTCATCTAAACGCACTTCATCCTTTAAAAGCTCAATCAACTGCGGCACAACTTCATATACATCTCCCACTATTCCATAATCTGCCACCTCAAATATCGGTGCATTGGGATTCGTGTTTATTGCAACAATCATTCCGGATTCCTGCATACCTGCCAGATGCTGTATAGCTCCGGAAATACCGCAGGCAATATAGAGCTTAGGTCTTACAGTAGTACCTGTCTGTCCAACCTGTCTTGATTTGTCAATCCAACCTGCATCCACAGTCGCCCTTGAAGCTCCTAACGTTCCTCCTAAAACATCTGCCAACTCCTTAAGCATCTTAAATCCTTCGGCATTTTTTATTCCCATACCGCCTGATACAATGACATCCGCATCTGTAAGTGGAATCATATCCCTTTTAATCTTCACTATCTCAAGCACTTTTGTTCTGATATCTTTTTGAGATATGTCAACTTCTATTTCTATTGTTTCACCGGTTCTGTTTGTGTCCTTTATTGCTTTATCCATTACTCCTGGACGTACTGTACACATTTGCGGTCTCGTCTCCGGACAAATGATGGTGGCCATCAGATTTCCGCCAAAAGCAGGCCTTGTCTGCCTAAGCTTTCCATCTTCAGGATCTATTTCAAGTCCGGTACAATCTGCTGTCAGACCTGTGTTTAATTTTGATGCAATTCTTGGAGCCAGATCTCTTCCTATATGTGTAGCTCCCATCATAATTATCTCAGGTTTATAACTTTCTACAGCTATACACACTGCTTTAGAATATCCGTCAGTGGTATATTTCTCCAACAACTCATTGTCAACACAGTAAACTCTGTCAGCTCCATAATGGATCAAAGTTTGTATCAAATCTTTTACATTGCTGCCGACAAGAAGTGCACAAAGCTTCACATCAAGTTTATCTGCCAGCTTTCTGCCTTCCCCTAACAGCTCAACAACCACCGGTGTAAGTGTTCCCTGATGTTGCTCGGCAAATACCCATACATCTTTAAATTGCTTTATATCCCTGTTATCCATTGCTCCTCCTATCAGATAATATGTTGATGTTTAAACTTCACAGCCAAATTTTCAACCATCTCTTTTACCGTTCCTTCAAGAATGACTGATTTACCCTTAGGTTCAGGAGTAAATGATCTCGCAACTCTTGTAGGAGAAGCCTTAAGTCCCACCTCAGTTGGTGACACATCCAAATCATCAATGCTCCAGCGTGTAATATCCATCTTCATAGCATCAAATATCCTGTCTACTCGCATATATCTTGGGTCATTCAGTTCTTTTACTGCCGTGAGCATTGCCGGAGAGTTTACCTCTATTACCTCATACCCGTCCTCAAGCTGTCTTTGAACGGTTACACTTTTATCATCATTTAACTTTATATCCTGTACATATGTAACCTGTGGTATGCCCAGTTTTTCTGCTATCTGAGGCCCCACTTGTGCAGTATCTCCGTCAATAGCCTGACGACCACCGAATATAAAATCAAATTTTTCAAACTTTCTACAAGCTGACGCCAATGCATTTGAAGTAGCCCAAGTATCAGATCCTCCAAAAGCCCTGTCCGAAATCAGATAAGCTTCATCAGCTCCCATAGCCAAACATTCTCTTAACATATTCTCTGCCTGAGGCGGTCCCATAGATATTACACTTACCACTGTTTCCGAATACTCATCCTTTATTTTTAACGCAGCCTCAAGTGCATTAGCATCGTCAGGATTTAAAATACTTGGCACTCCTTCCCTTATAAGCGTATTTGTTTTTGGATCTATACGTACTTCTGTGGTATCAGGCACCTGCTTTGCACATACTATAATTCTCAAAGTTAATCCTCCATATTTATAAACTTGATAAAAAGCTCACTTATGATTTTTTAATCACATTACCTGCAATCACCATCTGCTGCACCTGTGACGTACCCTCATATATAGACAAAATTCTGGCATCTCTGTATATTCTTTCTATAGGGTAATCTTTAATAAAGCCATATCCTCCATGCAACTGTAACGCTTTATAAGCAACCTCATTTGCAGTTTCAGCAGCATAATACTTAGCCATCGCAGATTCAAGTCCGGGAACTTCTCCATTGTCTTTTTTCACTGCGGCATCATATACCAGAAGTCTCGCAGCCTGCACCTTTGTTGCCATATCTGCAATGGTAAACTGGGTATTTTGAAATTTTGCCAAAGGTCTGTTGAATTGAACACGCTCCTGTGTATACTTTATAGCCTCATCCAAAGCACCCTGTGCTACTCCAAGAGCTTGTGCGGCAACGCCTATACGACCATAATCCAAAGTGTTCAACATAATCTTGAATCCACGTCCTTCACTTCCAAGCAAATTGGATTTCGGTACTTTAACCTTATCAAGGATAATGTCAGATGTCTCCGTGCCTCGAATACCCATCTTATCCTCATGAGCACCTACGGAAAAACCTTCCCACTTTGACTCAACGATGAAAGTACTTATTCCTCTAGTTCCCTTGCTCTTATCAGTCATTGCCGATATTATTGCAAAATCACAAATAGGAGCATTGGTTATAAAGCACTTTCTTCCACTAAGCTCATAGTAGTCACCCTTATCTACAGCTATTGTCTGACCTGCTCCGGCATCTGAACCGGCTCCGGGTTCAGTAAGTCCGAAACATCCTATATACTTACCTTCTGCTAAAGGTCTCAAGTACTTTTCCTTTTGCTCAGGTGTTCCGAAGTTCACCAACGGAAGTGCTACAAGAGAAGATGCCGCTGTGATATAAGTACCTGTAGACGCACATCTTCTACTGATTTCTTCCATTATAATAGCGTAGGATACATAGTCGGCTCCTGCACCACCATACTCCCTTGGAATTATAGAAGATATGAACTTGTACTTTGCCAGTTTGTCTATTACATCCTTAGGTATCTTTCCGGTTTTATCCACCTCATCCGGATAAACTGCCATCTCCCTCTTCACAAAATCTCTGACAGTTTTTCTTAACAATTCATGTTCCTTTTTTAATATCATGCTTTCCTCCAGCTTTTACTTTTTAAAGCATCTCAGCAAATGTTTGAATTCTCGTTCTTATTTGTTCAATGCTTCCGGATTCCTGATCAATTTCTATTGTCACCGCCTTGATTCCGGCGTCATGTATATCATCCAACATAATAGGAGCATCATATTCCTCAGTGTCACAAAATTTCAAAAGTGCAAATACTACACCGGTTGCTTTCCTCTCATTTGCCAGCTTTGCAATCAATTTGCCACGAAGTCTTAAAGGATCAAAAGCATATGAACATCCCTCAATATTTGACCACTGACTTGCTATACTTAAGAGAGCGGTTTCCTTCTTAGGCACATCCGTTCTGAACTGTCTTGTTTCATGAGCAATATCATCTCCCACAATTCTTAATTTATTTTTCTCCATTATTTCAAGCACTTCTTTTGAATCCAATATAAAGCCTGTAGTTATAACTCTGTGACCTTCATATCTTTCTTCAGGCAGCTCTTTCAATGCCTTATTCAATGCTTTTACCTTTTCACTATGCTCTTCTTTAAGCATAAAATAAGCTGATTTTATAATGCGATTTCTCTGTACATTGTTGATAGAATTCGGATGAGATGCCGCCAAACTTACAAACTCTCTCATCAACTTTCTATGCTCATTGTAAATATCAATACTTTTAAAAATAGCCTCCTCAGAAATCTCTTTTCCTGCGATCTTTTCCAGCTCTTTTTTTACATTATTAAGTTCTGAAACTAAAAACTTTACTCCTGCCTCAAGCTTTCTGTTCTGCGGGTACACAAGTGTGATAAAAGGAATATCTTTTATTGCTGATTTCCAGTTCTGTCCTAAAGATATAAATGTGTCATCCATTCCCGGAATTATTGCTGCCGATAACTGCTTATATTTGCCTTGTAAAGCTAATTCCATGCACGTGAAAGCAACTGAATTACAAAATGCCGGAAAATACTGTTTTGCCAGATCCAAATTCACATTCTGTCCGCCCCAAAGTCCTACCGGTAGCATTCCGGCCGCATGAACCAACTCCTCAGGTGCATACACAGGAGCAACTCCCACAGCCTTTCCTCCGGTTTTTTCTATATATTCACCAACTGCCTTCTTAGGATTTTCTGCAATATATTCCAGCTCATCTATTATTTTTTTAATCTCTGTCATTTTGTGCTACCTCCGTCTTTTTTCTGATGTTCCATAACTTCCACAAGTCCCTGAAGTCTGGTCTCAAACTGTGCATCTGAAAAAGCTCTTGGATCAGCTTGATCCCCATCAAATGAAGCATATGGCAGACCGGTCTTTTCATATACATCTCTCGCCATTTGATACTGAATAAAACTCATCAACTTACAACTGCGATTCATGTGATAAAATACACCCTCACAATTTCCATCCTTTAAAGCATTTATCCTGTAATCTGACATCTTGTACAAATCGACATTATTGAACATACTGCAATATGCTCTTGCCAACCCTTCCAAATCATTCTTTTCATATACCAAAGCCCAAGCGTGAGGATAGACACTTCCTGTCATATTTACACCATATTTGCCGAAAGTTTTCATCTTATATCCTATATATGGCCAACAAGGAATACCTTCCATCATTATTCTGTACTTTTCTTCACATCTGTTGGATGTTGTACCGTTTTTTATATGTTCTTTCAACTCTGAAATTAGCAATTTAAATGCCTCTGTAGTCTCCTTTTTACCTCTGTAGCATACTATTACCGCCATATATGAGAATAGATCAAATCCGTTCATAGGTGCAGGATATACATCTTTTGAAAGAGACATAGATTCCTTCCACAACTTTCCGTTTTCAGCAGAAATCGCCATAACTTCTTCAAGTTTTTTTGGATCAAATTTCTTTCCTGATATTTTTTCAAGCTGGTTTGCAGCCTCTTTAAACTGAGCAACAAAATAGTCAATACGACTTTGACTGACCTCTCCTGAATTATTGTATGCTGTATCAATCATTATCAGTGGAATGTTAAGCTCTCTGGCAAGGCTCTCATACCACTTAATCACTTCATTACAGATATTATTACAACAGCAAACAAAATCAGGCTTAGGCATATTCAAATTCTCAGAGCCGCCATTTTCAAGCAATCCGAAATTTGTTCTGGCATATGCACACAGGTCTATAGAATATCCCCTTGCCTCTGCCTTTTCCTGTAATGATAATGATTCCTTCTTTGCTGCCACTCCTGCCGCCTGGTTTTCAGGATATAAAAGAGGAAGTCCAAAGCTTTCTACTATTTCCTGTGGAAAAACTGAAGTGGACCATCCCACAGGAATCCCCTTTTCTTTGGCTTCCCATGCCTCTTTATAGGACTTAGCCAGTAAGCCATTGATCATTTTCATTGCAGTGACTTTCTTTTCTTCCGTCTTTTTCTCCTCTGTTTTTTTCTCTTCTGACATCTTTTCCTCCTCTACTTATCTTTAATTTCATCAAATGCGAACAATGCTGCCCCCAAAGCTCCTGTAAGCTGAGCAAGCTCAGGCACCTCGATCTTGATCCCCAATGCATCTTCCATAGCCTTTACAACGCCTTTGTTCTTTGCCACTCCACCTACCATAACTACTTTTTCCTTTACCCCGATTCGTTTGGCAAGTGCTGACACACGACCGGCTACAGATGCATGAATTCCTGCTACTATATCTTCTTTTTTTGAACCCGCTGATAGATGTGATATCACCTCTGACTCTGCAAACACCGTACATGTGCTGCTGATGCTTACAGGAGATTTAGATTTTTCCGATATTTCACCAAGTTTTGAAACCTCAGTCTCTAAAACTCCTGCCATCACATCTAAAAATCTGCCTGTTCCGGCAGCACATTTATCATTCATAACAAAATTGTCAAGTCTTCCGTTTTTATCAAGTGCCAGTGCCTTTACATCCTGTCCTCCGATATCTATTACAGTCCTTGCTTCCGGAATAAGAAAACTTACTCCTCTGGCATGACAACTAAGCTCACTTATTTGCTTGTTTGCATCCTTATATGTCATTCTTCCATAACCTGTCACTACAACCGCCGCCATATCTTTTTCAGATAACCCGCTTTCATAAAAAAGTTGCTCTTTTACACGACCCGGTCCGCTTGTACCTGTACCTGATGTAATAATTGCCGAAGCGACTATATCCTTGCCATCATTCAAAATGACTCCTTTTGATGCCGTAGAGCCAAAATCTAATCCCATCGTATACACTGTGCTACCTCATTGTCTTATTATCTGACTACCCTACTACTTTATCTGCTTTTAAAGCCTCTATCTGCTCTTTAGAATACCCTGCTTCCTTCAATACCTCTTGTGTATGTTCTCCAAGTAAAGGTGCTAAGTGATAATCTTCTCTTTCTCTTGTAGGGAATTGAACAGGATTTGTGAACATAGTCCTCTCATTGCCATTCCTATACTTCATCTTTATCAAAAAGTCATTTGCCCAACACTGCGGATCATTCAATATATCCACAGGAGTCTGTAATTTTTCAAAAGGTATTCCGGCTTTTTGCAAGCGCTCACACCACTCATCAATCGGTCGCTTTGCAAACTCTATTTCCATCATATCAACGAACTCTGAAATATAATTCACCACGCTCTTCATAGTACTGTACTTTGAACCCTTAAGATCAGGTCTCTCTATTACAATATCGCAAAATCCCGGGAACCACTTATCATATTGGAAAAATGCCAATTGAAGCCAATTTCCGTCAGAACATTTATAGGTAGTGTTTAGAGGGTTTGGTGGTTCCTTTCGAGTGATAGGCATATTGTATCCATACTGTGCCGCATTCACATATAGTCCTAATCCGAATACTGCTGTATGGAACAGTGAAACTGTAACCTTTTCTCCTTCTCCGGTCTGCTCCTTGCTGTGAAGAGCTGCCAAAATACCGGCTGTCAGATTCATTCCGGCATAGTGATCTCCAAGTGCCGCAGCTGAATTACAAGGTGATGTATTTTTTTCCATAAGGCTTGCAGCTACACCTCCTCTGGCAAAGTATGCTGTGTAGTCAAATGCCGGATTATCCTTTGCAGGGCCCTTTTCTCCATATCCAAGCAAATGTGCATATACAATATGCGGTGCTCTTTTGTGTACACTTTCATAGTCTAAGCCGCTTTTTAACAGAGCCTTCTCACGAGTGTTTGTCAGGAAAATATCAGCAGTTTCCAGGAGTTTGAATATAATCTCCACTCCCTCTTTTGTAGTGGTATCAACCACTATTCCCTTTTTCCCTGAATTTTCCATCTCAAACAACGGACATTCATCTTCACCGGTTGGAAAATTCCACTGCATACCTACAGCTCTGGTCATATCTCCAAAAGCAGGCTCGATCTTGATAACCTCTGCACCCCAGTCTGCCAGCACTCTTCCGCTGATAGGAGCCGCCACGAAATTAGCATATTCAATAACTCGTATCCCTTCCAGCAATTTCCTTTTACTCATATTTCAACCTCCTTTATTTAGTGTGTGAAAATTATATCTATGTCCATTATATATATATATATATATTGTCAAGTATTTTGTATATTTTTATTATTATTCAATAATTAATTATCGTATATTTCAAAATGTCGAAAAAGATATATAGAAATATTGAAAGAGCTAATATTACTATCACTTATATTAGTACAATTTAAACAAAATTTTACTTCAATATTATTTCTTACGTTAATTTATTTTGTTTTTAATTTCATATTTATATCTATTATTTTGATATGGGCAATATGTTGAAAATATGACGGATTCTACACTGTAACAGCACAAATTAAAGATACATATATCTTTATCTAATCAAAAAAGCGGCTTAAAACCTTGCAAACACAAGGCTCTAAGCCACTTTTCTGTTACACAAATTTCTAAAATTTTTTATACACCGGTACATGAAAAACATGGTATCAATTACATCATACTTAAAAAACATCTCCTTAAAATCGCTATACAACTTCTCTGCCTATATCTATCTTTGTATTCTTATATAAAATCAAACTTAGTACAACACAGATTACCTCGGTTGCAAGGAAGGCGCTCCATATACCTTCAAGCCCGAGAGTCTTTGAACCTATAAACATTATAGGAATCAGCAATAAAAGCTGTCTGCAAAGATTTATCAATATACTTTTACCTACATTCTTTGTAGACTGCATATATGATGCTATCATAGTTGTAATACCGACAAACACATAGCTAAGACTCATTATCCTGATACCGAAAATTCCAAACTCAAACATCTCTTTTGGCGGATTAAAGGTCTGCAATATATTTTCAGTAAAAGTCCAAAGCATTACTATACTGAATGATGTGAGCATTATTGCAACAATTGTGCCTATCTTTAGACTCTCCTTTAATCTATCCTCTCTTTTTGCCCCGTAATTATAGCTCATCACCGGTATACACCCCTGTATAAGTCCGTTCAATGTCATTATTACCATCTGCTGTATCTTAAAATACGCTCCAAAGAAGGCAATTGCTATCTCTGAATATTGTTTCAGAAAGAGATTTGTATTATATACCATTGCCGCTCCAAGCACATTCATTATAAAAGACGGGAAACCCACTACAAAGATATCCCTTACATGATTAACACGGATTATAAAGTATTTTAAACCCAATTTAACCTTTTGCTTTTGGAATATGAGTACAAGGAATGCCAAAATCGTAGAGAAAGTATATCCCATAACCGTAGCAATGGCAGCCCCTCTGACTCCCATAGGTTTAAATCCCAAATAACCGAATATTAAAACAGGATCAAATATAAGATTTACTACAACACCTGCTATCTGAAAGCACATAGGAGCAAGCATATTTCCCGTTCCCTGCAATACCTTTTGAATACAGATATGTACTGCACATGGTATAGCCATAAATACACATATATCCATATATGCCATTGCCTGATTTATAATCTCCGTATCACTTGTAAATGACATTATAAATCCTCTTATAATATTCATAGTGATAAGTGTTACAGTACTGCTTACCACAAAAGAAACAATTATTCCATTGGCTACTATTGTATTCGCCTTTTCCTCATCCTTTTCCCCAAGGTATTTTGCAACCAGCACACTGACACCTACCCCTATCCAAATGGCAATAGCCAAAAACAATGTCGTAATAGGAAAAATTATAGAAACAGCACTCAAAGATTTATCACTGATACATGATACAAAAATACAATCTATCAGATTATATGAGTATTGCATACACATGGAAATAAGCGGAGGTATGGACATTTTTAAAATAAGAGATTTTATAGGCTCCACCTCCATTTTATTTTTTGTACTTACTCCTTCCATTTCCCCTCCTTATAATGATAATTTACTAACCCTATGATAACAAAATCGGGGCAGCCTCAGCCACCCCATATTCATAATTTTACCAAAACTATAATACGAAATCTCCGGATTCTATACTTGAAACAAGTGCCGGTATAATTTCTTTCAAATCGCCTACGATACCATAATCACAAATATCAAATATAGGTGCATTTTTATCTGTATTTATTGCAACTATATATTTTGATTCGCTCATTCCCGCCAAATGCTGTATAGCACCTGATATACCGCAGGCAATATATAAATCAGGTCTTACAGTCGTTCCTGTCTGTCCTACCTGATGAGAGGAGTCAATCCACCCCGCATCAACACAGGCACGAGATGATCCGACTTCACCACCAAGAGCATTTGCAAGACTCTCTATCAGTGCAAAGCCGTCTTTATTTTTTATCCCTCTGCCTCCTGATACGATAATCTTTGCGTCTGTTAAATTTACTCGCCTTTGATTATGTTCGACTGTGCCGATAAGCCTTGTTCTTATATCTTCTTTACTAAGTTTAGGAAGTATTTTCTCAAAACCTGCATCATTTTTCTCTGCTTTCTTTGCTCTTGACATTACTCCCGGTCTTACTGTAGCCATTTGTGGACGATTTTTCGGGCAAATAATCGTTGCCATAATATTTCCACCGAATGCAGGTCTTGTCATAAGGAGTTTTTTATCCTCAGCATCCACCTCAAGTCCGGTACAATCTGCAGTAAGTCCTGTGCCAAGTCTTGCAGCAAGTCTCGGTCCGATATCTCTTCCTATGGAAGTCGCACCTACTAAAAGCACCTCGGGCTTTCTCTTTTTTATCTCTTCTGAGAGTACCTCGACAAATCCCAATGTAGAAAAATCTTTTAAAAGTTCATGTTCTAAGTAATATACCTTATCAACATCATACTCAAGCAGTTCTTTTACCGCTTCTTCTATCTCATATCCGGGAACAATAACAATAAGCTTTTTCCCAAGTTCATTTGCAATCTTTCTGCCCTCTCCCATCAGTTCCAAAGTGATAGGCAAAATTTTACCGTTTACAGTTTCTGCAAGTACCCAAACATCTTTATACTCATTAAGATTTATGTCTTGATTTACCTTTGCTCTTTCCACTATTTGGCACCTCCGGACTGTATCAATTTATTTTCATATAGCTTTGTCAAAAGAAGTTTTGCCTTTTCCATTGCTGTATTTCCTTCTACAAACTCACTATGTTTTTCTTTTACAGGTACAAAGGAGCGATGCACATTGGTAGGCGAACCTTTGATACCGATTTGAGTTTCATCCACATTCAAATCATCAAAGGTCAATACCTTAATCAAATCATCTCCGTTCTCATAAGCTTTAAATATTCCCTTAACACTTGGATATCTTACAGTATTGAGTTCCTTAATAGCGGTAATAAGTGCCGGTAATTCTACCTCAAACTCATAATCCTTTGATTCACAAAATCTCTTGACTCTGATTATATTTTCTTTGAGTTCTACTTCCTTGGCATAGGTCACCTGCGGTATATTAAGAAATTCCGCAATCTCAGGTCCTACCTGTGCGGTATCACCGTCTATAGCCTGTCTTCCGCATATTATCAAATCATAATCACCTATTTTTTCTATAGCCGCTGCCAATATAGTTGCCGTAGCCCAAGTATCTGAACCGCCGAATTTTCTGTCACTTATAAGATAAGCGCTGTCTGCACCCATAGCCAAAGCTTCAAGTAAAGCCTCTTTTGCCTGCATAGGTCCCATACTCAGTACAATGACCTGTACACCTTTTTCATCCTTTAACCTTAATGCCGCTTCAAGGGCATTTTTATCATCAGGATTGATTATGCTCTCCACTCCGTCTCTGATAAGTGTTTTTGTCTCAGGGTTAATCTTGACTTCACTTGTATTTGGCACCTGCTTTATACATACAATGATTTTCATAATCTACCCCCTATTTCAGCACTTCTCTGGCTATAACAACCTTGTGAATCTCTGAAGTACCTTCATATATTTCTGTTATTTTTGCATCACGATACATTCTTTCCAAAGGATAATCCCTCATATACCCATATCCGCCATGTATCTGCAATGCTTTATCTGTTACTTCAACGGCTACTTTTGATGCATTAAGCTTCGCCATCGCCGCCTCTTTTGTATATGGCATTCCACTAACTTTCAAGTTTGCAGCTCTATAGGTCATCCATCTCGCACATTCAACCTTTGTAGCCATTTCAGCTAAATACCATTGTAAGCCCTGCAATGAAGAAATCGGTCTGCCGAATTGTACCCTTTCCTTTGTGTACTTTATACTCTCATCAAGAGCACCTGCTGCAATTCCCACAGCCTGTGCCGCAATTCCTATCCTTGCACCGTCAAGGGCAGTCATTGCAATCTTAAATCCCTTTCCAAGAGGACCGATAAGATTATCTTTAGGAACTCTGCAATTGTCGAATATAAGTTCTGCCGTTTCAGAGCCATGCAGTCCCATCTTATCTTCAATCTTACCTATTGAAAATCCCGGTATTCCACGCTCCACAAGTATACAGCTGAGTCCTTTGGTCTTTAATTCAGGTGATGTAAGCGCAAACACCAATACATACTTTGCTAATCCTCCGCCTGTTATAAAGCATTTTGTACCATTTAAAACAAACTCCTGTGTATTCTCATCAAATATTGCAGTTGTTCTTGCACTTCCCGCATCAGAGCCGGCATTCGGTTCGGTTAGGGCAAACGCCCCCAACTCGCCACCTGCACATACTACAGGTAAATACTTTTGCTTTTGTTCTTCAGTACCGAACTTATCAAGCACAGAGGCAAAGATAGTATGAATCGACAGTGTGGCGGCGGTAGAACCGCAATGTTTTGCTATTTCTTCTACAGCAATTATTTTTTCAATATCGCTACCACCGCTTCCACCGTATTTTTCCTCGGTTCCTATACCTGTTAACCCCATCTTTGTCATTTCCAGGAATAAATCCTTTGGGAATTTACCGCTTCTGTCTATTTCTTCAGCTCTTGGTTTTACTATGTTTTCGCTGAAATCAGCCACTGTTTTTTTCAGCATTTGCTGCGCTTTGGAAAAATTAAAATCCATTTCTTTTCCTCCACTAGATTATGCCTTCTTCTTTTAATTGCTTTAATGTCTCATCATCAAAGCCGTATACTTCTTTATTATGCTGACCGAGTAAAGGTGCCGGTGTATCTACGCTTCCCGGTGTTTCACTGAGTTTTATAGGGCAACCCTGTATATACATATCTCCGATAGTAGGATGTTCAACATGTACCATCATTTCTCTTGCTTTAAAATGAGGATGCTCAATAGCTTCCTTCATATCAAGTATCTGTCCGCAAGGTATTCCAACCTCTTCAAACATACTCTCAACCTCAGCTTTTCCTCTTTGCTTTACCCAGTCCACAATTATCTCATGCAACCCGTCATTATAATTTTTAATTCTCAAATCATTGGTTGCAAACTTTTCATTTGTAACAAGATCAGGTCTACCTATTACATCACAGAATACCTTAAACAGTTTGTCTGTTCCTACTCCTAAAGCAATATATCCGTCTTTTGCCTCATATACATTAAAAGGTGATACTGTAGCGTCTATATTTCCCTGTCTCTGCGGTATAATTCCTTTTAAGGTAGTATAAATAATAGCATTTTCAAGCAATGTAAAGATAGTATCCGCCATAGCTACATCCACCTGTTGACCTTCACCGCTTATATTTCTTCTGTACAGAGCCATAAGTACACCTACGCACAGGTAAATTCCTGTAACATTATCAGCCACTGAAACTCCGCATTTTACAGGAGGTGCATCCGGATAACCTGTAAGATTTATCATACCTCCAAGTGCCTGAGCCACAATATCATAACATGGTCTGTTTGAGAAAGGACCATATTGTCCGAATCCGCTTCCTGAAGCATAAATTATTCTAGGATTTATCTTCTTTAATGTCTCATAGTCAACCTTTAATTTTTTTGTTACTCCGACTCTGAAGTTTTCCACCACCACATCTGCTTCTTTTACAAGATCATAGAAAATTTCTCTTCCTTTTTCTGTCTTTAAATTAAGAGTAACTCCTTTTTTATTTCTGTTTATAAAAGCATAAAATCCGCTCTCACCGCTATTATCGTCCATTGGTGGCCAATATCTTGACTGATCGCCTGTAAGAGGCTCTATCTTTATAACCTCGGCACCGTTGTCCGCCAAAAGTGCGGTACAGAAAGGACCGTTGTATGCATGTGTGAGATCAAGAACTTTCAATCCCTCAAGAGCTTTTGTTTTCTTTTTCTCTTTCTTTGCAGGAATAATATATTCAAAAATGCATACTGTTGAAAGAGGAGGATCTTCCAAAACATCTATAGAACTTTCAAACTCAGGCTTCTCAGGAATAACTGCAACCTTAAATGAACGCACTTCAATGATTGCTCTTCCGTTTTCTTCACCCAAAAGTCTTGCCTTGTACTCCATATAATCCCCGGCAAAACATGGCACAAACAATCTTACTTTTCTTACCTTTGCACATCTGCTCTGATTTCCATAAACCTTGGTCATCAATCTGTTTGCGGTATCTTCCATCAAAGTAATGGATCTGGCTCCGTTTACAACTCCTCCACCATAGAAAACATCTCTATCCGACATTCTATATCTTAATGTAACTTCAGTACTCATACTCCCCCCTATTAAAGCTCAAGTTCTCTCCAAGGGTCAATAACTTCACCACTTGGCTGATTTCCACGTTGTAATTCTTTCTTTACTACAAGTACTACAGTACCTTCAGTAATCAACTTCGGAGGATCAAAATAATACATATCTCCCGGATTTGCATCTTTGATACCCATTCTGTATGCAGGAGTTGCAACTTTATATGTGCTTATTCTACATGTTCTTGATGTATTTCCCACCTTTAACATCTCTGCTCTGAAATTAAGCTGATCACCTACATATGCATCTTCATACAGCTCTACATCCGTATATCCGAGACATAATGATTCATCACCGTCATTTAATATCATCAGCTCGGTTTCAACATCACCGATAAAATCAAACTGTCTTCCGAACGGTATTTTTCCGTCTACATTATTTGCATCGGCAGTTGTCATATTATAATTTAATTCCGCTACTTTTCTAACACTCATTTCACACCTCTGTTCTACTATAATGTTGGGGCCAAAATATTTGACCCCAACACTTAAATCATATTATTGAGCATCACACTTCAATACTGCATTCAAAAGTACACTGGCACCCTTTGTACACTGTTCAACCGGTGTAAACTCCTCTTCACAATGTGAATGTCCGTCTTTTGAAGGCACAAATATCATTGTAGTAGGCATCATATAGCTTACAAACTGTGCATCATGTCCTGCGCCTGAGTTGATTCTCTGATTTGAATATCCAAGCTCATTTACAGCTTCTGTTACATATCCTACCAGCTTCTCATCATAATAAACCGTATCTCTTGACCATGCTCTTTCATAACCTGTAGTACAGCCTACTATTTCTTTCGGCATATTCTTTATTACTTCCACTACCTGCTCGATAACCTTAGGATCCTCATGTCTTGCATCTATTGAGAACTCTACAAAATCAGGAATAACTGTATGTACATTAGGATGACATACTATTTCGCCTGTGGTATATACCAATTCCTTATCAAGTGTGTCCAGCTCATCATGCAGATATTGTAAAAGCTTGGCAGCAGCATATAATGCATCTTTTCTGTATGGCATCGGTGTTGTTCCTGCATGATCCGACTGACCGAAAGCCTTTATTCTGTAGTTTATCATTCCAAGCACACAGGTAACTATTCCGATATCATTCTTTGCGGCTTCAAGAATCGGTCCCTGTTCGATATGAAGTTCAAACATTGCCATATAATCTTTAGGATTTAATCTGTTGGCTTTATCTCCCTTATATCCTGAAGCTTCAAGTGCCTCTTTAAAGGTCTTATTCTTATCAAGAACCGAAGTTGAGGCAAGCATATCCTCATGCTTAAACTTCTTTCCAATCTCTTCAGGCAAATAATCATTACAGATAACACCCGATGACATCATAGCCGGTGGATATAATGAGCCTTCCTCATTGGTCCAAATCATAGCTACAAGATTGTGTTTATGAGGTATCTTCTGATCAGCAACAGTCTCTAAAACCTCCATGGCTCCCATTACACCTAAAATACCGTCATAATTTCCACCGTTTCTAACCGAATCTGAATGTGAAGCCATAACAATTGCAGGTAATGTAGGATCGCTACCCTCTAATGTTGCATACATATTTGCCATATCATCGGTCTTTATCTTTGCACCGATAGCTTCCATTCTTCTCTTGAATTCAGCTCTTGCCATAAGATTTTCTTTTGAAAGAGAATATCTTGTGATACCGCCATGTCCTGCATCACCAAACTGACTCATGGTTTTGATTTTATCTGCCATTCTATCTTCGCTACACTTATACATATTACCCCCTATTAAAACAACATATTCTTTAAAATCATACTGTCACTACCTATATATAAAGCAGTGACAGTAAAATACAATCATTAATACTTTAACTTCTAGGTACTCTCTTTACGAATCTACCCATTCCAGGCTTTCCTACAAACTCGCCGTTATCATATACAAGCTGTCCTCTAAGGAATGTCTTTACAGGATATCCGTGAAGCTTCTTTCCTTCCCATATTGTATGGTCATAATCCGAATGCATATTATTTACACTTATTGTAAAATCCTTATCCCTGTCATAAATAACTATATCCGCATCATTACCTACTATGACTCCGCCCTTCGTATCACATCCGAATATCTTTGCCGGATTTGTTGAGCAAAGTGCCACCGCTTGTGAGAATGTAATCTTTCCCGAGTTGGCGGCATCCAGCATATATGGATACAGATTCTCCAACCCGGCACATCCGTTCGGAATCTTTGTAAAGTCGTCCTTACCCCAATCCTTTTCATAGCTTTGGAACGGACAATGGTCTGTAGCCACTACATCCACCTGATTTTTCTTTATCGCTTCCCAAAGAGCCTGTCTGCTCTCCTCACCCTTTATAGGAGGTGAACATACAAAGTTTCTTCCGTCTTCTCTCTTATATACATCACATGTAAACTCAAGATACTGCGGACAGGTCTCGATATAAATAGGCACTCCCTCTTTCTTTCCTTCTATACATGCCTCAAGTCCTTCCTTATCCGCCATATGAACTATATAAAGAGGTGCATCCAGATGCTTACACCAATGCAGAGCTCTCTTGTCCGCCTCAGCCTCAACAAACTCCTGACGAGCAAGGTAATGATACCACGGACTCATCTTTCCTTCCTTCTTGAACTTAGCCTCGAAATAATCAATCATATCGGAGTTCTCCGCATGAACATTTACCAACGCTCCAAGTTCCTTAGCTCTAAGAAGTAAGGTTGCAAACATTCCGTCATCAACCATCATTCCGGCTTTCTTATATACCATAAAGCATTTGTATGAGGTAATACCTTCTTTGACAGCTTCTTCCATCTCTTCCAGTATCTGACCGTCGTTAAAATCCGTAATGATACAGTGTGATGCCCAGTCCACACATGCTTCTTTTTCCAAGACGGCTTTTTTGGAGTTTATCAAATCCATAATAGTACCGCCTTTTCTCTGAACCGGATAATCAAATATCGTGGTCACTCCTCCACAGGCTGCCGCTCTGGTTCCTGATAGATAACTGTCAGCCGAAATAGTTCCGCCAAACGGCATAGCCAGATGTGTATGCACATCCAAAGCACCCGGAAGCACAAGTTTGCCTGTGGCGTCCACCACTTCTTTAGCCTCTTTGTCCAAGTTCAAAGCCATATCTACGATTTTTCCGTCTTTTACACCTACATCACATAAAAACATGTCTGTTGCTGTAACTACTGTTCCACCTTTAATAATCAAATCCAGCATAAATATCCCCCCGAATATATTATAGATAGCTGTTACTTTCCTTTAAACTAACAGCATGGCTGTCATTCTTATCCTTATATATAAGCTTACCCGGAGTTATACATTGCATTACCGGACAAACATTTAAGCAAAGATGACATCCTACACATTTTTCTTCATTCACTGTCGGGACTCTGGTCGCATAGTCATATTCTATAGCCTGATGTGCCGCATCAAAGCATGATACATAACATCTTCCACATCCCACACATTTTTCTTTGTCGATTTGAACCAGAATCTTATATGATCTGTCCAAATCATCCGCGCCGACAATATTCCCTACGGCACTGCCCACTATATCCTGAAGCTTATTGATACCGTAATCATTCATATAATGTGACATACCGCTTATCATATCTTCAACTATCCTATATCCGTACTGCATTATCGCCGTAGTCACCTGAAGATTTGATGCACCCAGCATCAAAAATTCAAGGCAGTCTCTCCAGGTCTCTATACCGCCCATACCGGTTATAGGCACCTTGCTTACAATAGGATCATGCATTAAGTCTGATATAAATCTAAGTGCGATAGGCTTTACAGCTGCACCGGAGTAACCCGATATTGCGGACTTTCCGTTTACAACAGGCATACCCGTTCTTAAATTTATATCAAGATTTGTGATAGATTTTACCGTATTGATTGCGGCTATTCCTTTTGCACCGCCTTCTATAGCGGCTCTTGCAGGAATCTCCATGTTTCCTAGATTTGGTGTCATCTTTGCTATTATCGGCAATTTAGTACTTGAGGAAGCAACTTCACAATAATGCTTTACCAAATCAGGATTTTGTCCTACATCAGAACCCATAGTGGATGATGTCATCTGCGGACAAGAAAAATTACATTCAATCATATCCGCTCCGGCTTTCTCAGATTCCTTAGCCAGTATTGCCCACTCATCATCACTTGCACCCATGATACTTGAAACTATCACTTTATTCGGAAAGTCCTTCTTTAATTGCCTAATGAACTCAAAGTTTACTTCATTCGGCTTGTCTGAAGTCATCTCCATATTCTTAAATCCGGTCCAAGGTGTTCCCTCTTTTGAAGCTATATCAAATCTTGGAGAACATTCATTTGGTATAAAAACACTTATTGTTTTATAGAAAATACCACCCCAACCTGCTCTAAGTGCCTTAGCACACATTTCATAATTACTACCTACAGGTGAAGAAGATAGAAAAAAAGGATTCTCACAATCGACACCTAAAAAATTTATTGATAAATCTTTTTTCAAAGCCATATTAATCTCCTCACCTTATATAATCCAATATTTGGTAAGCCGCTTCTTTTCCTTCATGAACAGACTCTACCACCGTTATACCTACACCATGTAATGCATCACCACCGGTAAATACACCGTCACCTGCCACAAAGCCTCTATAATCCTCTACCTGATCTTGACCTATGGCAAAGATAACCATGTCCGCCTTAAGCGTCATCTCATTATCATCCTTCATTCCCTTTGCAACAAGAGCCGTTACATGACCGTTTTCTCCACATATCTTTTCAGGAGCAAATCCTGTATAAATAGGAATTCCCATCTCTCTTACAAAAGAAATCTCTTCAATATTTGCAGGTGCTTCTTCTATAGTTCTTCTATAACAGATACATGTTTTTTCAGCACCCAATTGTCTTGCAGTTGTAGCACAATCCATTGCCACATCACCGCCACCGATTACAATTACTCTCTCCGGAAGTTCTTTTATCTCACCGGTTCTTGCTTTAAACAAGAAATCAATAGCTGATTCAACACCCTTAAACTCACTACCTTCTACGGCTACCTTCTTTGAATCCCAAAGTCCGACTCCGACAAATACGGCATCATAATCATTCTTAAGCTTTTCTATGTCTTCAAACTTGATCTCTTTGCCGAATTCAAATTTTACTCCAAGCTCTTTAATAAGTTCTATATCAAAATCCACAACTCTGTCGGGAAGTCTTGTAGGAGTGATACCGTATCTAAGTACTCCACCCACCTTAGCCTGTTTTTCAAAAACAGTTGTATCCACTCCTGCAAGTGCAAGTTCTCTTGCGCAAGCCAGTGATGCAGGTCCGGCACCTATCAGTGCAACCTTTTTTCCAATCTTATTTCCGGCACTAACAAATTTTGCCGACATAGCCTGTTCTTCTTCAACCAGATATCTTTGTATTTTACCGATCTGTATCGGCTTATCTATTCCACATCTGCTACACTCTTCTTCACACATTCTATCATAAGGACATACCCAGGCACATGAGCCGCCTAAAGGATTGTTTTCTCTTATTGTCTCCGCAGCACCTTTTATGTTCTTAAATCTCAGTGAGCGAATGAACTTAGCAGGATCTGTCCCTGCAGGACAACCCTTAGAACAAGGTGCATCTTCACATAGAAGACATCTGGATGCTTCCTCCATGGCAAGTCTGTAATTAAAGCCTGTTGACTTTTCCATGCCATATGCCAATTTTAAAATTTTGCTCATATTAAAACCCCTTACTTTTTGTTTCTTAATCCTCTAAAAATTTAGCAATGACCCAGTCTTTTTTATCGGTCTTCTTGAAAAACTTTGCTAATATAAATCTTCCCAGGTAATCTGCTGCGAGCCCAACAATATTTCCCAGGATAAAGCAAATAATAAGCATTTTCCAATTACCACCTGATGCAAATGCACTGAAGCCGCCCATAAATGTACAAGTTGCAAATCTGGTCAAATCACAATGTGTGATATATATGATAACTCCACTGAAAATCCCCGTTATCAATCCGTTAAACCATAGACTTCCATTTACATTTACACATAGCCAAATGATAGTACATCCGATAAAGATACCTGCAATATTACTGCACAGTGATCTGATAAAACCGTTTTTACCACAGCCGGCTACATAATAAGATGTACATCCCGCAAATCCTACCCAAGTTGCTATCAGTGGACCTGCAAACATAGCTGATATATATGTCCATAAGCCACATACAATTATGTTTGATATGGTATTTGATATAATAAATCCTGCCACATTGCCCTCCTTTCCTATATATTTATATTAATAATGTTAATTTAATAATTATTATTTACTTATTACTTATTTTTTTCAATTATTATCTTAAAACATACATCTATTGTATAATCAAGTCATTATTTTATAAAAAAATTGCATTTTGTAAATCAATTTACAATTATTCTCCTATAGTTTTATACTTTTAAATATATTTTAATAAAAGATTGGATTTACAGTACGTAACATTAACCATGTTTTTACACATATTTCAAAGCTAAAAAAGTAATCATATACAATATCTAATCTATGTTTTTGTTTAATATGCCTATCAAAAATTTTTATTATCAGAAAAACACAACTAAAAAAAGTCTCCATCAAGTGGAGACTTCCTATTGTGCAATATATTATTTTATACTTTTGATATTTTCTCATACAATCGGCTTTACAGGAACTATTATTTTTACTATATGAGACTTCGTATTCGGTAAATCAACCGGTGACAACATAAACCTTTCTGTTACCGGACCGTTTACCACAAGACCTTTCTCTTCTATCCATCTCTTTAATGAAATATATGTATGAATTATATCACTATACTCTCCTACATGTATTGCATTAGCAGCAAAAAAATCACCAAACTTCTTCACTTCAACATCTTCAATATTATTTTCTACAACAATAGAGAACTCTACTTCGCAATCTCTGTTTATGAATTGCCCAAACATCTCTGTATGATATGATACAAGTATATCACCTTGAATATTCAAATTTCTTTCTTTAGCAGATTCTATTATATCAATCCATTTTTCCAGATTAACATTTTCATTTTTATATGCCTGCATCATAGTGGTTTTACTAAATACATAAACTTCTCTTTGTTTTTCCAACTTAAAAGATGATTCAGTGCTATAACTTTTACTATTTTCAAGGATTTCATATGCTGTATGAATTTTATTTTTTAAAGTTGTAGCTTCCTCATACTTTTTATTCAATTCTTCAATCTCTGCTCTAATGGAGTTTTGCTTTTTTTCTACAATTTGCTCAACGCTTTTTATATCTTCCTCTTTCAAGATATTTTTAACCTCTTCCAATGAAAAACCCAAATATCTTAATCTTTTAATTATAAACAGTCTAACCATCTGATCATGGCTATAGTATCTATAATTATTATTTTCCTGTCTTAAGTTAGGAACCATTACATTTATCTTGTCGTAATATCTCAAGGTTTTTATCGGTATATTACATATCTCAGATACCTTTCCGATAGAATAATATTTATCCTTCAAGTCACCCCTCCAAAATGAAACAAAGATGTCAAAAGTGCCATATTATGTTGTTATCAAATATGGCACTCTTATACTTATAAATCAGTAAAACATCGTTTTTTATTTCTCATTCAACTCATCATATGTCTGTCTCAGCTCTTCACATGACTCCGCGAACTTTGCCTTCTCT
Source organism: Lachnoanaerobaculum sp. (assembly GCF_057250505.1). NCBI lineage: Bacteria > Bacillati > Bacillota > Clostridia > Lachnospirales > Lachnospiraceae > Lachnoanaerobaculum > Lachnoanaerobaculum sp. The sequence continues at coordinate 81,418 of NZ_DBHIEQ010000001.1, forward strand.
TCGTCTGTGAGTGATATCTCAAGTATTCTCTGGATACCTGAACTGTTTACTACACATGGTACTCCTACGAAAACATCGTTCTGTCCGTACTCACCACGCAAGTTTGCTGAAACTGTTATGACCGAGTTCTCGTTTCCGAGTATTGCCTTTGTAATCCTTGTAAGGCTCATACCGATGCCGTAGTATGTCGCTCTTTTGGCTTCGATTATCTTGTAAGCCGCAGTTCTTACCTCTTCCTCGATACGGCTGAGCTCTTCCATCTTAAGCTTACCCTTTGACTCGACAATGATGTCGTCGATAGGCTTGGTTGCAAGCAGTGCATTTGACCACGGCACAAACTCGGAGTCACCGTGCTCACCAATGACATAGGCATGTACGCTTCTCGGATCGGCCTGTATATAAGAGCCCAAAAGGTATTTTAGTCTTGCGGAATCGAGCGCTGTACCCGATCCTATTACTCTTCTCGGGTTGAAACCGCTAAGTTTATATGTAATCTCAGTCATTATATCTACAGGGTTTGTAGCTACCAAAAAGATACCGTTGAAACCGCTCTCCGTAATAGGGTCTATTATTGATTTGAAGACCTCCATATTTCTCTTTAGAAGATCTCTTCTGCTTTCACCCGGAGCCTGAGCCACACCTGCACAAATAACCACGATATCAGCATTGTTACAGTCATTGTAGTCTCCTGCCCATATTCTCATATGTGATCCCGAGAATGCAAGACCGTGGTTAAGGTCCATCGCTTCACCTTCAGCTCTAAGTCTGTTGACATCTATAAGAACAAGCTCGTCCACTGTATTTTGGTTTAACATGGCATAAGCATAGCTCATACCTACCATACCGCATCCTACAAGTACGACTTTTCTTTTATCACTTCTCATATTTTGCTCCTTTCGCAATCCTCTGTCTGACTATTTCATATGCCAGTACACCGCAGGCGACTGATGCATTCAATGAATCTATATCTCCCTTCATCGGTATAGAAGCTATGAAATCACAATTTTTCTTGACGCCTTCGCTTACTCCGTCCCCCTCGTTTCCTATGATGAGGCCTATACTGCCTGTCAAGTCTATATTATACATCTTTTCGCCACCCATGTCAGCACATACGAACCACATTCCTGCATCCTTTAACTCTTTCATGGTCTTGTTGATATTTGTAACTTTGGCTACAGGTGTATAATTGATTGCTCCTGCAGAAGCTCTGGCAACTGCGGCGGTAAGCCCTACGGCTCTGTGCTTCGGAATAATCACACCGTGCGCACCGCAGAGGTTTGCAGTTCTTATGATGGCACCCAGATTGTGCGGATCTTCTATACCGTCCAAAATAAATATAAAAGGCGGCTCACCGTTTTGCCTTGCTTTTTCCAAAATATCTTCCACACTTGCATACTCATATGCGGCAACTATTGCAATGACACCCTGATGCTTTCCTGTTTCACTCATGACGTCAAGTCTGTCCTTATTTACAAAGTTTACATATGTACCGTGCTTTTTCGCTTCACGAAGAATAGTGGAAATAGCATAATCCTTCAGTCCGTCCTGAATATACAGCTTATCAACAGTTTTTCCGCTTCTAAAAGCCTCTATTACCACATTTCTACCCTCAACGGCATTCTCATTCATATCCTTACTCCAATATCATTTTTATTCAAATACAGATCAACTCCAAGTTTTACAAGTTCCAATGCTCTGTCACATCTGTTGTCCAAGTACAAAAATCCTATAAGCGCTTCAAAACCTGTAGCATACTTGTAATCGCTCACGCTGGCGTTTTTTGCCATAGTATGAGGCGAAGAGTTCCTGCCTCTTTTAAAGACGATGTACTCTTCCTCGCTCAGATTATCACTTATCAGCTTTACAATCTCAGACTGCGCTGCGGCTTTAACCAAAGAAGTGGCGTCTTTGTTTAACTTGTTTACAGGTCTGTTGCCTCTTGAAACCAGTATACTTCTTATCATCAGTTCGTATACGGCATCACCTATATAGGCAAGTACCAAAGGCGAAAACTCTGTAGCTTCTTTTCTTTCTATATTAAATGGTTTCAGAAGATAATCTAAGATCTCTTCCATTTAACACCCTCTCTTGTATCTTCAAGTACAATACCCTTGTCAAGAAGATCGTTTCTTATTTTATCTGCAAGCGCAAAATCCTTATTCTTTCTGGCCTGTGTTCTCCTTGCTATCAAATCTTCTATCTCACTGTCAAGGATTTCAGCCTTTCTTTCCGTGATAATTCCGAGGACGTCACAAAGAGGCTCTATTACTTTTAAAAGTCCTTTTGCATACTCGGCTGTTGAATCTTCATTCAATGTAGTGTTTGAAAGCTTTATAAGTTCAAATATCGCACTGATAGCGTCTGCAGTATTGAAATCATCATCCATTGCAGCTACAAATTTATCCTTAAGCACCTTGGCAATCTCAAGATTTGAAAGCTCGGCATCAGTAATCGGCGCCTTATTGTCCCTTTGTATAGCACTCTTTATGTTGTCAACACCTGTAAGTATTCTCTCGAGACTGTTTTTTGCAGCTTCCATAAGATCTGCAGAGAAGTTTAACGGACTTCTATAGTGTGCCGAGAGCATAAAGAATCTAAGCACCTGCAAATCATACTTCTCACTTATATCTCTTACAGTAAAGAAGTTTCCTGCAGACTTACTCATCTTTTTATTGTCAATATTTAAGAACGCATTGTGCATCCAGTAATTTGCAAAACTCTTGCCGCTTGCAGACTCCGACTGAGCTATTTCATTCTCATGATGCGGGAATATAAGATCCTCACCGCCGCCGTGGATATCTATCTGATCTCCCAGATATTTCTTGCTCATTACGGAACACTCTATATGCCAACCCGGTCTGCCTTTTGACCACGGTGAATCCCAATACGGTTCGCCGTCTTTTTTAGGCTTCCAAAGTACGAAGTCGTTGCTGTCTTCCTTACCGTCTTCTCCTGTCACCTTTATTTCTCTAAAACCTGACTGAAGCTCGTCTATATTCTTATGTGAAAGTTTTCCGTAGTCCTTAAAGCTCTTTACTCTGAAGTAAACTGTACCGTCCTTTGCCACATAGGCGTGACCGCTCTTTATAAGCTCTCCTATCATATCTTCCATTCCGCCTATTTCCTGTGTGGCAAGCGGATTTTTGGTGGCAGGAAGTACATTCATAGCCTCCATATCTTTCTTACATTCATCTATATATCTCTGTGAAATAACAGCTGCGTCTACGCCCTCTTCTATAGCCTTATTGATTATCTTATCATCAACATCTGTGAAGTTTGAAACATAGTTTACTTTATAACCTCTGTACTCAAAATATCTTCTTACAGTATCAAAGAAAATCATCGGTCTGGCATTACCGATATGTATCAAATTGTATACTGTAGGTCCACAGACATACATTCTGACTTTTCCTGCTTCTATAGGCACAAACTCTTCTTTTCTTCCGGAAAGTGTATTAAAAATTTTCATATTTTCCCTTTTTATTCTTTATTTTGGCAGCCTCCACAGCTTTCGCAATCTCTGAGAGACGGATTTACATAAAATGCATCTCTGACAGAATTCAAAAGACAAACGCTGTGTGCCGCAATACCGCTTTCATCTCCTGTAAAGCCGAGTCCTTCTTCCGTAGTTGCCTTTATATTAAGCTGGTTCGGTGAAATGCTCAAAGTATCACATATCACTTCTTTCATCTTTTCAATATATGGCGCAAGCTTCGGCTTTTGAGCTATGACGGTAGCATCTATATTTTCTATTATATATGTGTTCTCGTCAAGTATATTAGCAACTTTTTTCAAAAGTTCTACACTGCTTATACCTTTATATCTTTCATCGCTGTCCGGGAAATGCTTTCCGATATCTCCCAAGGCTGCGGCGCCGAGCAAGCTGTCCATTATCGCATGCAAGAGTACATCCGCATCGGAGTGACCCAAAAGTCCCAATGAATGCTCTATTTCCACACCGCCTATTATCAACTTTCTGCCCTCTACAAGCTTATGTACATCATATCCGTGTCCTATTCTCATATTTACCTTTCATAAAAAAACAGGCAAGTCAATGACCTGCCTGTAAATACCGGACAAGCCGGTTTCATATCAAATTGTAATCTAAAATTAACTAAGCAATCTTTTCAATACCATTCATATGATCATCTAAGAATGCTTCCAATTCTTCGTTCTCGCCGTTATAAGATACTACTAAAACATGTCTAAGATCTAAGCTGAGCACTCCTAAAATTGATTTTGCGTCGATTACTATGCTGTTATCGTACAGATCTACATCAAAATCACATCCGGTAGTCACTTTTACGAAGTTCTTAGCATCTTCAACAGACTTAAGGCGTATTTTTCTTTCCTTCATATCAACACCTCTTTCAAAAAACGTAACTCAAACTATCTGAGCTACGATTCCCTATTAAAGCACTAAGCTTAAAATTTGTCAAGTGTGATATGTTAAAATCTGTTATTTTTCTCCAAGTCCTGACTCGATAGCCTCAACTAATGTATTCATTGCCTCTTCTTCGTCTTCACCGTCAACTATCAAGTTTACTTCTGTGCCTGACTTGATACCTGCAGCCATAACATTAAGCACGCTCTTTGCAACTATCTTCTTCTCGCCGTACTCTATAATAATATCTGACTTGAACTTCATTGCAGTCTGTGACAAAACTCCTGCCGGACGAAGGTGCAAACCTGAAGGATTTTTAATAGTAATTTTTCTACTTAACATAAGACTCTTCCTTTCACAATGTCGGATTAAATATCCGCATAACTATTACTGAATTATTATAAAGCAAAGTATAGCAATCGTCAAATATTATTCTCTCTTTCCTTAGCCCTTTCTATCGATTCACGCTTTGAAAAAGAGCAACCGCAGTAGTCCTGTCTGTAAAGATTATGCTCCTTTGACAGGTCCACTGAACGCTTATATCCGTTTTTCTTTTTAAAATCGCTCGGCAGGTAGTGTACATTGTACTCCTTTGCCACCTCCTCGCCTATTTCACATAGCTTGTTCGCATTTTTCATAGGTGAAATGGTAAGTGATGTTGTAAAGTAGTCAAATCCGTAATCCGATGCCGCCTTTGCAGCCTCATGAAGCCTTAACTCAAAGCAGATATCACATCTTTTGCCGCCCTCTTTTTCATTTTCATAGCCCTTTATCTTATTGTAAAATATACTCGGGTCGTAATCCCCTTCTATGAACTTCACTTCACTTTTAAAGTTCATCTCCTCTATAAGCCTCTTTGCCTCCTCGACTCTGTGTTTGTACTCTTTTTTATCGTCAATATTCGGATTATAGAAAAATACAGTCAAATCAAAGTATTTCTCCAAATACTCCATACAATATGATGAACAAGGTCCGCAGCAGGCATGCAGAAGAAGCCTTGGGCGATGACCCAAAGCTTCCTCCTTCTTTATAATACCTTCCAATTCTTTTTGTAAATTTCTCTTTATCATGCCAAAAAGTCCCTGATTCTCTTTGATCTGACAGGATTTCTGAGCTTCCTGAGCGCCTTCGCTTCAATCTGTCTGATTCTCTCCCTTGTAACCTTGAACTCCTTGCCTACTTCCTCCAAGGTTCTCGGATGTCCGTCTTCAAGACCGAATCTAAGCACAATAACCTGCCTTTCTCTTTCCTTCAAGTCTCCAAGTAATGTATCTATATGCTCTCTAAGCATAACCGATTCGACATTTCCCTCAGGTGTCAAAACGTTGGAATCAGCCACAAAATCTCCAAGGTTTGAGTCGTCCTCTTCACCTATAGGAGTCTCAAGGGAAGCCGGTTCCCTTGCTATCTGCATTATTTCCATTACTTTCTCTTCAGTCATATCAAGTGCATTTGCAAGCTCGGTCACACTCGGCTCATATCCCAGCTCAAGTGTAAGCTTTCTTTGCATCTTACTCATCTTGTTGATAGTCTCCACCATATGTACAGGCACTCTGATGGTCCTTGCCTGGTCTGCAAGCGCTCTTGTCACAGACTGTCTGATCCACCATGTAGCATAGGTTGAAAGTTTAAATCCCTTAGTATAATCAAACTTCTCAACCCCCTTTATAAGTCCTAAGTTTCCCTCCTGCACAAGATCCAAAAAGCTCATTCCTCTTCCTGTGTATCTCTTGGCAATACTTACAACCAAACGTAGGTTAGCCTCTATAAGGCGCTGTTTTGCATATTCATCGCCGTCCTGCTTTCTCTTTGCAAGCTCAAGTTCTTCATTGGCTGTCAAAAGAGGTACCGTACCGATCTCTTTGAGGTACATTCTGACAGGGTCTTCAGTACCCACACCTTCCAAAAGATCTATGGCGCTGAGGTCAATATCTTCTTCAGAATCCTTATCGAACTCATCGTCGTCATCTAAGAGTAATGAATCCTCATCTGCGATATTGTCTATATTATCAATGTCAATATTCAAATCATCCGAGGTATTTTCATTGATCTCAATCCCCTTATTCTCAAGATAAGAATATATTTGCTCTATGCTTTCAGCGTTCAATTCGATACCGGCAAAGAAATCATTTATCTCACCGATATTAAGTTTCATATCTGAAGCAATGCCCTTGTTTACAAGGTCTTCCAGTTTTTGTAAGAACTCCTGCGGTGACATCTTCTTCTTTGCACTCTCCGTGCCTTTTGATGCCTTATTTCCTGTAGTATTTCGGTTTTCTTTAGCCACTAAGATCATCCCTTCACAAATAGTTGCCGACAATTGACATATCTATTTTTTATTTTAATTACAACCGTAAAAGATTGTAAAGCTTAAAGAGGCAAAAACCTAAGTTCTTCCCTCTTTTTTGCAGCTATCAATAATATAAAGGTATACATATACCATTGTATTTTTCTTGTTATCTGCATCGACATTATAATACTTTTGATGCAGTTTTTCAAGTGATTTTTCTCTTATCTGAACCTGTCCTGCCTTGAAAAATAGAATCTTTTATCGTCTTCCTTCTTATTTAAAGTAGTTACGGTATCTTCAAGGATGGCGCTCTTTATGACACTGTCAATATTTATGTACTCGCTGTATACAAGATCAAGTACAAGCAACATCGGAAACTGTGGTGATATAAGGTTTCCGTTCTCAAGGTATTCAAGTGATGCGACAACCACCACCTCGTCACAAAACTCATGTAATGACTGACTGTCTGCCGATGTGAAGAATATAGTCTTTTTACCTCTGTCATGTGCAGATTTTAAGAGAAAAAGTATATCCTCGGTCTTTCCGCTGATACTGAAAGCCACCACTGTATCTCCGTCTTTTAAAAATACCGACTGCATCCTTATTCTGTCCGAATCTGTAAGAGAGTCTATATCAAGTCCGACTCTTACAAATCTGCTTTCCATCTCACTTGCAGCATATCCGGAACTGCCCTTTCCTACTGCAATTACCTTTTTGGAGTTTACAAGCATTCTTACAACCCTTTGTATCTGGTCGTTGTCAAGAATTGAATAAGCCTTGTTAAGCAAATCCTGATATGTGTTGAATACATTCTGAGTAATCATATTTGCATTAGGCTTTTTCACTCTTACACTGTCAAGGAATGCGAATATAAACTCTCTAAATCCTACAAAACCGCATTTCTTTGCAAATCTTGATATGGACGCCTGTGATACATAGAGTCTCTCAGCTACATTTTGAATATTTATATCCATACTCGGATCACATTGTAAGAAATAATCCGCTATCTTCTTTTCTGTGGCTGTAAATAGTGTGTATTTTGATTCTATTATAGGAATCACCGATTTTTCGTATATCATTTCCCCTCTTTTCTACTATACTTAGCCCTTTACGGCACCCAAAGTAATACCCTTTGTAAAATACTTTTGCAGTGCAATAAACACTATCAGTATAGGTGCTGCCGCCAGTGTAGCTCCTGCCATTATAAGCCCGAAATCTGTCGAGTTTTCTGCTTGTAGTTTAGCAATACCGAGAGAAATTGTCAAATTGGAAGTAGAGCTTAACATTATAAGTTGCATAAAATAATCATTCCAGCTGTTAATAAATGTAAATATTGCCAAAGCTCCGACTCCCGGCTTAACCATCTGGAAAACTATATCCGTAAATGTTCTGAATTCACTTGCACCGTCAATTCTTGCCGCCTCAAGCATCTCTGTAGGAATACCCTCCGAAAACTGCTTCATAAGGAATACACCGAAAGGCCATCCTACAGTAGGTAAAATAACAGCCCATATAGTATTGTAAAGTTTCAATGATGACATCTCTCTGATAAGAGGTATCAATATAACCTGCTTAGGCAAAGCCATAGCACATACTATAAGTGTAAAAAGCAATACTCTGCCGTGAAATCTCTTCTTTGCAAGAGCATATCCGGCCATTGAGGCACTCAGGCAAGTCAAAACCATTGCCATAATTGCCATAAATACTGTATTCAACATCCATCTGACAGCTGCAGGCGCCTGAGGCCCCTTTATAAAGCCCAGTTCAAAAATCGGTGCTGTCTGTCTTGAAAACAATTTTTTGAAATTGTCCATTACCAGCTCTTTCGGTATCCAATCAGGTACCGGAGAATTTATGGAAACCGGTGTTTTGAACGCACCCGTAACAATCCAGTAAAGCGGAAATACAAAGCATATCGCCAAAGCTATCAGCACAACGATTGACACTATATTATAGACTTTTTTTAATGAATTTGAAGTTTTCATATTATTTCTCCTTTGCCAATCTGAACTGAACCGCAGACAATACCGCTATGAATATCGCCAAAACCACTCCCATTGCATTTCCGTATCCGTATCTGAACATCTTAAATGCCATATAGTAAATATAATACATTACGGTATCTGTCGAATGATTCGGGCCGCCTGATGTCAAAAGCTGTATCAGGGCGAAACATTGGAAACTGTTTATAGTGGTTATTACAAGTATATAAAGTGTGGTAGGCATTATCTGCGGCCACTTTATCTTCCAGAACAATTGCATCTCATTGGCGCCGTCCACCTCGGCAGCCTCTACAAGTGAATTGTCTACATTTCCAAGAGCCGATACATAAAGCACTATAGGCTGCCCTACAGATGTGGTAAGTAGGATAAGTATTATACATGCAAGTGCAAATCTCTCGTCACCGAGCCAGTTGATATTTGTCTTTAAAATACCGCTGCTCTTTCCTATATAATTGAAAATACCGTAGTAGTTGTTGTACATCCACTTCCAAACTACTGTAACCGCTACGGAACCTGTTACAACAGGAAGATAGAAAATACATCTGAAAACCGAAAGCACTTTATCATTGAGATTGTATATTACGGATGAAACCCAAAGCGAAAATATACAAACTACAGGAACTGAAATAATTACTATAACAAAGGTATTCTTAAGTGCTTTTAAAAAGATACCGTCTCTAAACAACTCTATATAATTACCGAATCCGATGAAAACATCCTTTGCATCCTTTCCCATTGTGGAATCAAAGAAGCTTGTATATACACATATAATCATCGGGATTATTACAAATCCTATAAAGAATACAAGGCTTGGTAATAAGAATAAATAAGCTGAAGTTGTCTCTCTTCTTACCAATTCCTTTGATCTGGTGGTATAAACACCCTTTGCCATGTTTCCCCTTTCTAAAAAATGTTGCTGAAAGAAAATCTTCAGCAACATTTATAACACGTTAGATTATCTAACTCTATTTAAGAGCAGTTACTATTGAGCCGCTGCCGCATTTGCATTCTTTGTAAATGTTGCGACTTCTGTTGCTACATCACCGCCTGTACCTATTCTTTGAAGCATGTTCCACCACTCTGTACGAGCTGTAGTCCATCCCTTTGTTACCTGATAGTAGTCACCCATTGAAGGCATGAACTTATCTTCAAAAAGCTTCATTGTTTCAGCATTGTCCGTTCCGTCATAAACACCTGTTACAGAAGGTCTTACAGGGAAGAATCCTGATGCCTTAACACTTTCCTTTACCTCGGACTCGTCATTACATACAAAGTCGATAAATGTCTTTGCAGCTTCAATCTTCTTTTCATCTCCGTTATTGAAAACTCCGTATCCCCAGATACCGCCGCAAAGCTCTGTAACCTTGTCATCACTCGGGAACAACATAGGTATTATCTCATCACCTGCGTTTGTAAGTCCTGCAGCACCGTTGTCTGTATTTGTCTGCTGTGAAGCATTCCAGCAGAATGACATTGCAAGTGTTCCGTTTCTGAACAATGTTATCTCGTCACCGCCTGCTATAGAAGGATCGAAGTTCAAACCTGCCTGATCTACGATTGCCTGTAATGCCTTAATATTCTCAGGTGAATCTGCTGTATACTTTGTATGATCCTTATCTGTGAATGTTCCTGAATAAAGGTTGTTTACAAGTGCTCTTGTACCCTGGTCACCACCCTGTGATGCACAGTAGACAGCACCTACATTTTGCTGTCCTGAATCATATACAGCCTGTACAGCCTTTAAAAAGTCCTCAGTACTCCATGTGTGGCTGTCAAGATCAAGGTATTGAAGTGCATTTGCCTTCTCAAACATTGTCTTGTTGATTGCCATACAATGTGCAACCATGAATGCCGGATACTCATAGTATGCTCCTTCAGGACTCTCACAAGCCGCCTTTACTCTGTCATAGATATCTGAAGCCGCATCCTTTTCAAACATATCCTTCAAGTCTACCATAAGTCCCTTTGCACCCCAGTTGGCTACAAGTCTTTCAGGTCCCTCAAGTACGATATCAGGTGCCTGCTTTCCTTCAATAGCTGTATTGATCTGGTCGTCACCGTTTTGATAGTCAAGATACTCAACTGTTACCTTGATTTCAGGATGCTTTTCATTGAACTTCTTTACAATTCCGTCAACTGTTGCCGCATCTCCCCACTTACCTACAGGATATGTCCAAAGTGAGATGACTGTTTCGCCGTCTGCCGATGCCTGTGCCTTTGTATCCGCTTTTGAATCGGCTGCAGCACTGCCCTGATCCGCTTTTCCGCCTCCACATGCCGCGAGCATTCCTGCCGCTGTAAGTGTCAAACCTGCCAACAATAATTTCTTCATATTCCCTCCTTACGAGTCTCTTCCCAATTTATTTTTTGCGCTTTCCAAAACTACAAATATACTTTTTACACTTCTACATTCTCCAATGCTTTTGCAAATTCTTTTGTTATCAGCTGTGGCCTTGTGATAATCGAGCCTACCACCACGCTGTATGCTCCAAGCTCTATTACTCTTTTGCACTTAGCCGGAGTATTGATATTACCCTCAGCTATGACTTTGTGCTTTACTTTAGCAAGGATATCTCTCAATATTTCAAAATCATTTGCCTCAATCCTTAGTCCCTCACTCTCCTTTGTATAACCGACCATAGTAGTTCCAATGAAATCAAAACCAATCTCATCTGCAAAAATCGCCTCCGCAACTGTGGAACAATCAGCCATAAACATTTGATTCGGATACTTTTTCCTCACTTCACTAAAGAAGTCCTTCAAGCTCTTTTTCCCGGGGCGCAATCTCTGTGTCGCATCAAGTGCTATTATATCAACTCCCACCTCACCCAATGCGTCAACTTCTTTCATTGTAGGTGTGATATACACTTCACTGTCATCATAATCTTTCTTTATGATTCCTATAATCGGCAAATCCACCTGTTTTTTTATCTCATTGATATCAACAACGGAATTTGCTCTGATGCCACATGCTCCACCCATTTTCGCTGCTAGAGCCATTCTCCCCATAATGAAGTCTGAATGTAACGGTTCATTTTCCAGTGCCTGGCATGAAACAATCAGTTTCCCTTTTAGGTTTTTGATTCTCTCATTCATTTTTACTACCTCCATCTGAAAGTATATTACCACTTTTGAAAAATAATTTCAATATATCCAGTTCATTCTGATTTTATTTTCATAAACTTGCAAAACCACCGTTAAAATCACCATTTTTACCACACTCTATTTATGCATATCTTATATTATATTTGCTATATAATCTTAAGTTATCAAAGATATAACCCGACTGTTTTTGAAAATAACTTTATACAATTAAATCATCCAATAAAAAAGAGATACGAGTCTCCCCATATCTCTTTATAAAAATATTTATTCAGGCAGTGAATCAAGGTAATCTATAATAGGAAATACTTTAATATAAACAATACTGAAAGTATATACATGAGAGGTGTGATCTTTTTTGCCTTTCCTGTGCAAAGGTTGATGATAACATATGATACTATACCCATTGAGATTCCTTCCGAAATACTGTAAAAGAGCGGCATTGCCACTATACAGATATAGCAAGGAATAGCCTCTGCCATATCACTGAAGTCAATATGCACAACATTTGAGAACATATAAAATCCGACAACTATAAGAGCCGGTGCTGTTGCAAATGAAGGTATTGCAAGGAAAATAGGTGATAAAAGCAATGAAAGTGCAAATAAAACCGCTGTTGTAAGAGCTGTAAGTCCTGTTCTTCCGCCTTCCGCAACACCTGATGCGGACTCAACGAATGTAGTAACCGTAGTGGTACCAAGTACCGCACCTGCTGTAGTAGCTACCGCATCTGCAAGTAATGCACCCTTGATATTCGGAAGTTTACCGTCCTTATCAAGCATACCTGCCTTTGTAGACACACCGATTAAAGTGCCTATGGTATCAAACATATCCACAAAAAGGAATGCAAACATTACCACTACAAATTCAAGTGATGCAATCTTATCAAACTGAAGCTTGAATAAAATCGGTCCTATACTCGGAATACTGAGTCCGTTTGAAAAATCAGGTAACACACTGTAAAAACCGAGTGCAGGATTCGGCACATAAAGCCCTGAAAGCTGCGCAATAATTCCAATTATCCATGTAGCCAGGATTCCAAGGAGGATATTTCCCTTTACCTCCTTTACAACAAGGAATGCTGTTATAAGCACACCTATAATTGCAATAATTACCGTAATTCCGGCATCATTAGTTGTAGCAACTGCACCCTCAACACCATGTACGGCATTGTAACCCTTAATGGAAAACAGCTCTACAAGAGTTGCACCGCCGATAACAATCTTGGCGTTTTGAAGTCCTATAAAGGCTATAAAAAGCCCTATTCCTACGCTCACTGCCGACTTTAAGTTTCTTGGAACAGCATTAAAGATTGCCTCACGTATATTTGTAACAGAAAGTAAAATAAATATAATACCCTCTACAAATACCGCTGTAAGTGCGGTCTCCCAAGTATATCCCATACCCAAAACTACAGTGTATGCAAAATATGCGTTAAGTCCCATACCGGGTGCAAGTGCGAAAGGATAATTTGCAAACAATGCCATAAGCAGTGTACCTACAAATGAAGCTATCGCCGTTGCGGTAAATACGGCTCCTCTGTCCATACCTGCCGCACTGAGAATGTTAGGATTGACTGCCAGTATATAAGCCATTGTCATAAAGGTTGTAATACCGGCTATTATCTCAGTCTTAACATCCGTTTTGTTTTCTTTTAGCTTAAAAAACTTTTCCATATATAGTCTCCTTTTTTTTATTATACTCCGGTATTCGGCCCGGAGTTTTATTTTTATAAGTCTTTGATTACTTTTATCACTGCCTTTTGATATTTTAAATTTATTATGCCTCAATATCTATAAATCTGTTCTCAAAAACGTCAAATATCCCCCTTGCTGTCAGCTTTATCTCGGGAATGACAATCAAAGACATAAAAGTAAGTGACATTATAGGCTCAAGTTCCGTGTTTACACCAAGCTCATTTACAGCCTTTTCATGCAAATCAAGCAGCTTTTTTGATACTTCCTCGCCACTCAAATCACTCATAAGACCTGCTACAGGCAACGAAAGACTCTCCAATATCTTACCGTCCTTTGCCAGTGCAAATCCGCCACCGTTTTCTTTTATGTTTTCTATAGCCAGATACATATCGTCATCATTTGTACCTATACATATGATATTGTGTGAGTCATGTGCAACCGATGCCGCTATTGCACCGCTCTTGATGCCGTAGCCCTTTATTATTCCGAGTCCTACCTTACCTGTATTATGATGTCTCTCTATAACGGCACATTTACAGGCATCTATATCCTTATCAAAGACAAAAAGTCCGTCTCTCCTTTTTATCTTGATCTTTGATTTCTTTGACAATACCCCTCCTACAATCATCTCTATCGCATAGATATCATCTGATTTAAGCCACATTTGTAGCATTTCTTTTTTGAAATTATTAAGGTACACGGTATCGGATACTTCACTGATATCATATCTTTTTGTCTCTCTCAAATAATTCCCGTCTCTTGCCACCTCTTCACCCAAAATAAATACCGATGACACAGGGAAATCGTACAAATCGTCAAACACAACAATGTCGGCTCTCCTTCCCGGAGCAATAATTCCTCTGTCAAAAAGATGATAGCAGTCGCTTACATTGACTGTAGCCATAGCAAGTGCCATAACAGGCGAAATTCCCGCTCTTACCAAAGTACGCAGATGATACTCAAGATGACCTTCTTCAAATATGGTCTTAGGCTGTCTGTCATCAGAACATAACAGACATCTTCTGAAATTAAACTCGTTAATACCGGGAATCAGCGCCTTAAGATTGTGACAGGCCGAACCTTGTCGCAGCTGGACATATATACCGCGGCTCAGCCTGTCTTCCATCTCTTCAAGTGTAGAACATTCGTGGTCCGTATTTATACCTGTGCAGGCATAGGCGTTTAGACTGTTACCCTTAAGATTCGGACTGTGACCGTCTATAATCTTTTTATAACGACCTGCCAAAAGTATCTTATCAAGTGCAGTATCATCTTTTTGTATTACTGCGTTAAAGTCCATGAACTCGCCAAGACCTAAAACATCATCCGATATAATATCATCCTTCATATCTTCAGCCGATATAACATAGCCTGAATCCTCCAGATTGGTAGCCGGAACACAGGAAGGCATCATATATTTTATATCAAGCGCGGTATTCCCGGCCGCATTTTGCATATACGAAAATCCTTTAAGTCCGCATACATTCACTATCTCATGCGGATCCGCAATTACCGTGGTAGTACCGTGAGGCACCACCATCTTTCCGAACTCTTCAGGTGTGGTATATGACGACTCTATATGTATATGTGCATCCATAAGTCCCGGAGAGATATACTTTCCCGTTACGTCTATCTCTCTTTCACCTTCATATTCGCCAAAACCTGCTATAAGTCCGTTTACAATTGCCAAATCGGCTTTTAATATTTTTCCTCCACACAAGTCCACAATGTTGCCGTTTTTGAGCACCAAATCGGCCTTCTTTCTGCCTGCTGCCACATCTATCAGCTTCTTTAAATTGTCCTTCTCTATCATACCCCCTCCATGATAAAGTTTACTCTACTCCAAGCCTCTTCTTCATAGTCTTTTCAACCGCTACAAGTATGTTTTCATAACCTGTACATCTGCAAAGATGTCCTGAAAGAAGTTTTCTAAGCTCTTCCTTTGTATAGAGCTTACCGCTGTTTAAGATTTCTGTAGCCGACATTACAAATCCCGGTGTACAAAAACCGCACTGAATTGCAGATTCATCTATAAATGCCTGCTGCAAATCGGAAATCTCACCGTTCAGTCCCATAAGACCTTCAAGTGTCAAAATATCCTTACCTTCAGCCCATACTGCCAGATAAATACATGAGTTGAACGCCTCACCGTCTATAAGCACATTGCAGGCTCCACATTCTCCTACTTCACAACCCTTTTTTACAGAAGTAAGTCTGTAGTCATTTCTAAGCATATCTGTAAGAGAGCTTCTTACATCCACCATCTTCTCACACTTTTTACCGTTTATAGTACAAGTGACCAGTTTATATCTCTGTCCTGTCATCGACCGCACCTCCTGCCTGTTTTACAGCCTTTTCACAAGCTCTCTTTGCCATTACAACACCTATATGGCATCTGAAAGCCTTGCTTGCTCTCCATGAATCACGAGGATTTATATCATCAAGTACCTTCTGTGAGAAAGCCTCCATATTCTCATCATTTACTTCTTTTCCTCTTAGGAAATTCTCCGCACTAAAAACTCTCATAGGTATAGGACCTGCTACACCGTAGGCAATTCTGACATCTTCAAATATCTTTTTATCTGCCGAAAGTTTTACATTCACGGAACAACCTGTAGTTGCGATATCCATCGCCTCTCTCATGGCATACTTTATATAGTGACCCTTATAACCTTCATAAGCTTTCTTAGGGATAATGATTGCAGTCTGTATCTCTCCCTCTTTCAATGCCACAGTTCCCGCTTTTATATAGAATTCATTTATAGGTACAACTCTTCTGTAACCTTCTCCGGCTATCTCAACCTGTGCATCCCATGCAAAAAGAGTCGATGCGGAGTCTGCAGATGTAACTCCGTTACAGGTATTACCGCCGATAGTTCCTATATTTCTGATCTGAGGTCCGCCTATCTGATCCACCGCCTCACCGAGTACATTTATATACTTTTGGATAATAGGGTTCTTTGTGATATGTGAAAAGCTGGTCAAAGAACCTATTCTGATATTCTCACCTTCATCAAGGCAGATTCCTCTAAGCTCGTCAAGCATATAGATACTTACAAGCTCCTTGCCTGCTCTTTTACCCTCTCTTACCTGTACCAAGACATCGCTTCCGCCGGCAATAACCTGTGAGCCCGGATGTTCCTTTAGAAGTCTGCAAGCGTCATCAACACTTTCAGCCTCATATAAAGCTTTTATATCGTACATTTTTTCCTCCTACTTAAGTAAACCTGCTTTATCAAAATATTCAAACAATTTTGCCGGACGAAGCGGAATCTCATTCACTCCCACTCCTGTAGCCTGCATAACGGCATTTCTTATGGCAGGTGCTACCGGACATACCGGCGGCTCGCCCAAAGACTTCGTTCCGAACGGTGAAGTAGGCTCAGGATTTTCCACAAATGCAGTCTCAAGATGAGGATGATCCATGGCGGTTGATAATTTATAATCAAGGAAATTATCATTGAGCACTTTACCCGTCTTCTCATCTACAAGCTGTATTTCGGAAAGCGCATATCCTATACCCATACTCATACCGCCCTCCACCTGTGCTTTTGCAAGTGCAGGATTTATAAGCTTACCGCAGTCGTGTACATTGATTATCTTTACAAGCTTTGCCTTGCACATATCAATATCCACTTCCACCTCTGCAAAGCAGCATCCGAATGAATAAGCATTTGATTTTATCTGTGCTGTAGCCTCGGCTGTTATATGTCTGCTGTCACTTGTTGAATAAAGAGCCTCTGTTGCCAGATCCTTAAGTGAAATAAGCTCCATATTATCGGTAGTCCTTACTATCATACCGTTTTTGATATCTGTGATTTCAGGCGGCATATTTGTAAGAATATATGCATAGTCAAGAATCTTTTTCTTTAAAAGTCCTGCAGTCTTTGCTATGGAAAATCCGCCGACATAGGTCTGTCTTGAAGCATATGCACCTGTACCGAAAGGAGTAACATCCGTATCCTGACATGATACAACATGTACATCCTCCACTCTGATTCCGATTGCTTCTGCCGCCATCTGTGAAAATGCGGTATCGGCGCCCTGTCCGATTTCGGTTTCACCAAGCTGAAGTGATACGGAACCGTCCTGATTGAGTACAAGTCTTGATGATGAAGACTCAAGTGAAATAGGCCAAACCGCCGTATTATACCAGAACACGGCCATTCCGACGCCTTTTCTGATTCTTCCTGTCTGATTTGAATATTCTTTAAGCTTATTGTCATAGTCCATATAAGCTTTACCCTTTTCAATACACTGTCTGAATGTATCGTAGTAGTTGACATTCTTTGAGAATCCGTCTTTGAAGCCTACAGGCATAAGGTTCTTAAGTCTGAACTCGATAGAAGGTATGCCCATTATCTTGGCTACATCCTCAGTATGTGATTCCACCGCAAACATAGCCTGCGGTATTCCGTATCCTCTCATCGCTCCGGCTACAGGTCTGTTTGTAAATACGGTGTATGCATCACCCTCTATATTGTCACATGGATAAAGCTGCGGGAAACATCCGAGTCCCTTAGCCGCTATTGAATGTCCGTGTGAAGCATATCCTCCCTGATTTGAGAATATTTCTATCTTTCTGGCTGCGTATGTGCCGTCTTTTCTTACATGAGAAATTATATGGAACTTGATTCCGTGTCTTACTCTGTTGGCAACAAAGGTCTCTTCTCTGCTGCAATCAAGCTTTACAAGATGTCCGCCTACCTTCAGTGAAAGGAATGCACAAAGCGGCTCATACAAAATATCCTGTTTGTTACCGAATCCGCCGCCTATATACGGTTTTACTATTCTTACATCTCCCCACGGAATACCGAGAGCCTGTCCTACAACTCTCCTTCCGATATGTGGAATCTGTGTAGATGCAACTACCGTAACTCTTTTACCTTCAGCATAAGCATAGCAGATAAAGTTTTCAATATGGCAATGCTGTACGGTCGGAGTCTCATACCATCTGTCAACTACTGTAAGTCCCTCTTCTTTTATAGCCTCTGCGTAGTTTCCTTTGCTGATACTTGTATGCTTTAAAATATTGTTAGGATAATTTTTGTGTATCTGTGGTGCTCCGTCCTTTATGGCTACAAGCACATCTGTAACTACAGGATACTCCTCATATTCAACTTTCAATGCTCTGATTGCCTGATTTGCAGCCACTTCATTTTCAGCTACAACCGCTGCAATATCATCGCCGTAGAATTTGACTTCATCTGTAAGCAAAAGTCTGTCCGCCACATCCTGATGACCCGGATCTGTAGACCAAGGATGTCCTGCAGTAGGGAAGTAGTTTTTATACTCTCCCAAGTCAAAACAGGTAACAATCTTTACAACACCTTCAATTTTTTCAGCCTCTGCGGTATCAATTGAAATCACTCTACCATGAGCTATCGTAGAATGCAAAATCTTTGCCACATATGCACTTGCGTCACATAAATCGTCAGTATACTTTGTTCTGCCTGTGACCTTGTCAAATGCATCCACTCTGACAATACTCTTTCCAACCTCCATATCTATTCCTCTCTATTATAAAATTTGCTCTCCGGCTACATACTTGGCAACCAAAGAACACTCATCAGACAAATATAAAAATCTTTCAAATCGCTTTCTTACATCATCTATTCCTTCGTTTAAAACACTATCGTCTACAACCGATAAATCGGCTTCAAACCCCTCTTCAAATGCACCTACCTTTCCAAAATAAGACCCTGCAACTCTTGTAGCCATGGAAAAGACTTCCGCAGGTTTTAAAGGTCTTGAATTTTTATCTATATATCTCCAATAGAGCTTTGAAAGCCCTATTGCTTCAACCGCTTGATTAAGTATATTAAGTGAATATCCTGCCGCAATATCACTGCCAAGTCCCACCTTAATACCTCTGTCTAAAAACTTTCTTACAGGCGCTATACCTGATGCAAGACATATATTTGACTGCGGACAATGTGCCACAAAAACATCTCTGTCTTTTAAAAGCTTCATTTCAGCCTCATCGGAGTATACGCAATGTGCCATAACCGTAGAAAGCCTGCTTTTATGTAGACACTCCCTTTTGTCGTAGGCATCAAGATAACCGAAAGAATCCGAACAAAGTTCTCTTACCCATTCCACCTCTTTCGGGTTTTCGGATAAATGTGACTGAAGCCCGTATTCACTTCCTCGTATCTTACCCAACTCTCTCAAAAGCTTATCGCTACAGCTTGGTATAAACCTCGGTGTTATTATAGGAAATGTATTTTTATACCTGTTTTTACAAATATCAAGCCACTCCTTTGTAGACTCTACCGACTCATCCGTACTCTCAATAAGATTTTCAGGTGAGTTTCTATCCATATTTACCTTACCTACAAAGCACTTCAATCCGCTCTTTTCAAGCAAATCCATAAGTAAAACAGTCGCTTCTTTATGTAATGTTGCAAATATAATTGCCCTTGTGGTAAAGCTCTTTTTAAGTGCGTCTACAAATTTTGTATAAGCTTTTTTTGAATAAACTATATCCCTATATTTTGCTTCCTCGGGAAATGTATATGTATTCAGCCAGTCAAGCAACTCCATATCACTTCCGAGTCCTCTGAAAGGAAACTGCGGCGCATGCAAATGCATATCTATAAGCCCCGGAAAAATAAGAGCATCCTTATAGTCCACCACTTTTTCATCTTTATAGGAATCAGGAAGCATATTCTCTGAATATACATTAAATATAACATTATTCTTAATCAATATACAACTTTTTTCTCTTATCCGGATTGTACGCTTATCGGTACAATCTATCAAATTCCCCTTAACTATCACATTTCCCCCTAAATAAAAATGAGGTGTCCAACATTGTGTATGGAAACACCTCACTAATCCCACAATGTCAGTGGGCTTATAGTCAATTATTACGGTAATTGGTAGAGACGCTCATCCGATTATGAGCATATATAAGTCCTGTACTAAAATATTATTGTCTTATATCCAAGTAAATATTAAACTTAAGTCAATACTTATGTATATAATAACATCTATCTCTGTATAAGTCAAATATATTTCTGTAATATTGCATAAATACAGGCTGCTATTTATTGATATAATCAATAATTTTTCAGCATAATATCTCTATATTTTTCTTGTTTCTTTGTGTATCTTATCTAAAACATATTGATATACTTCCTTTGTATCAATATCTAAAAGCTCGTCCTCATCCTCTATATCCACAAACAAAGTCTCGTCAAGATGCTTTTTGATTATTTTTTTACCGCCTTCATCATCGCCTAAGGAAAGCAATTCATCAAACCGGTTAGCCGAAAAGATGCAAGGGTTGCCAAGTCTTTCCTTACATC
>NZ_DBHIEQ010000001.1:102216-156802 GCF_057250505.1 Lachnoanaerobaculum sp.
GCATATGCTTTTATTTGAACTTTGAAACTCATTTATCATCTTATTAACAGTTTCAGGATTTAAAAACGGCTGGTCACACACTCCGAACATCACGCTGTCTGAATGATTGATTTCTTTTAATGCTTTAACCGCCAGTTTTATAGATCTTGACTTACCGAGCTCCGGCTTATTATTGACAATACCAATAAATCCTTTTGATTTATAGTATTCAAGGATATCCGAATCTCTGCTTACTATAACCTTATTTTCAAAGTTATAGGCCTTTTCATATATCTTTTCCATATGCTCATAAAGCTTTAATCCGTATATATCCGCCAGAAGCTTATCTCCGCCGAATCTCTTACCTTCACCTGCAGCTAAAATCACCAAGTCCATCAGTTCACCCTTGGATTTAACAAACTTAAAACCGCTTCCAATACTCCGCCGCCTACTGCACTTGCCTTATCTGAAATTGTAAAGCAGTACTCTCTTTCGGCTCTTGGATCGACATCCCCCGACTTCATTCCTTTCTTTACTCTTACACCGTCTTGTAAGAGACCTCTGACTATTCCGTCAATATTTGCATATATAGGAGTTTCATCACAGTAAGCAAGCAAATCACCGGCCTTCACCATATCACCTATATGTACTGCAGCCTTAAAAGTACCGTCCGCAGTTGCTCTTATTATTCTTTCTACAGTGTAGCCTCCTATATTTCCCGGAACTCCTGTATTCGGATAAGCGCTTCCTTTCCACAAAACTCTTCCGAGATTATGTCCGCGCTTGGTTTCCACTACCGCATGGCAGTCCAAACCGGCTTCAAATCCCGGCCCTACTCCAATCACTATGGAAGCGTCACTTTTCTTTGTTCCGATATTTGTCTTAGCTATAATGGCGTCTATTATTATACCCGGCTTATACTCCCTCATAATATCTCCGCTCTCATCCACAATTACAGCCACACAGTTTGACTTAAGTACGGTATCAACTTCAGATATATCTTTACAAAGTTTTGCCTTTATACCCTCAACAATCTGCTCACCCTCGTATATGGCAGGTGAGAATGCTACAGTTCTTCTAACCGTAGTAGGAACGGCAATATCTGACATTATCACATCAAATCCCGCTCTGAAAAACTTTGCACCTATACCTGTAGCCAGATCTCCTGCGCCTCTTATCCAAACTTTCTTATCCATCTTACTTTCCCTCAGTCAAAAAATCAAAGTCACAAAACTCTCTGTTACTTTCATATGATGTTATAGCAACTCTGAAATTTTTCAGACCGCTTTCTTTACAATAAAATCCAATATACTTTTTTACTTTCAAAGCTTTTTCAAGGTCAGTATCACTGTCCGCCTTATTTATAACAAAGACGGTTCTTACATCATCAACTCCCTTTAATCCTGCATATTTACTTGTCAAAATCCTTGCCACATCCTCACAGCTTAATATATGCTCCCCACTCCATCCGAATATATCATATGCTCTCTCATATCTGAAACACTTTTCTTTTAAAGTTTTACCTACAGCGTCAACACCCATACATACTATGCATACATCGCTGCCTTCAGGTATAACAGGCTCGTTTTCTTCTCTGGGTATCTTTATCGGAAGTCTTTTGGCTCCGTCAGCTTCGACAAGGACGATATCGGCATAATCTTTAAATTTCTCAAGTTCCGACACAGGCAGTGAAAAAAGTTTTTTTCCCTCATCTATACCCACCACTACAGGCTCTTTGCCAAATGAGATATTGCAAAGTTCCTTTGTCGATTTTATCTCTACAAATTTTTCAGGTTTTACTATATGGGTGGAAGTGGTGATAATCACCTTCTTACCCATATTTGCAAAATAGTTACCTATATAAAACATGGTGGTGGTCTTTCCACCACCACCAACTAATGAAATCATCATTTACATTCCTGCCAATTTCTTTACATCCATATCCTTAGGTAAAATAAAGTTCATAACCATTGAAAGTACAAATACTCCTGCAACTGAGTTTCCTGCAAATATATCAGCTATTATCTTAGGGAAATAGTTAAATATATCAGGTGTCTGTGTGAATCCGATACCTATACTTATAGAAAGTGCGGCAATGATTGTATTTCTCTGATTGAATCCGCATTTTCCGATCATATTCATACCGCTTACCACTATTGTACCGAACATCATTATTGTACAACCGCCCAGTACAGGCTGCGGCAATGTTGAGAAGAACGCACCTATAGGCGGGAAAAGTCCTGCCAATATAAGTGTCAATGCACCGAACATTATGGTAAATCTGTTTACAACCTTTGTCATAACTATAAGACCTACATTCTGTGAGAATGATGTTATAGGTGTACAACCCAGAAGTCCGGATACCGAGCTTAAAAATCCGTCACATGCAAGTGAACCTGAAATCTCTTTTTCTGTAATATCTCTGTCAAGTCCTCCTGCCACTACAGCTGTAGTATCACCGATTGTCTCGGCTGCAGATACAAAGAACACAACTACTATTGATAAGATAGCGCTTATATTGAATACCGGCTTATACGGCAGTATCCTGGGCAATGCTATAAATCCTACTTCGTTTATAGTCGTAGAAAACTGTTCAAACAGTTGCTTAATAGTAATTATTCCAACTATAAAAGATGTAATATACCCTACTACAAGACCGAACATTACATTAAGCTGCTTTAAAAATCCCTTTGCCAAGGCACTGAATATGATACATGAAAGCAATGTTATAAGACCCACTATCATATACTTCGGTGCTCCGAAGTCATCCACATATCCTCCTCCGAAGCTCCTTGCGCCTACAGAGAGAAGTGAAAAACCGATAGTGGTAACTACACAGGCTGAAACTATAGGAGATACTATTCTCTTCCAGTACTTGTACGTAAGTCCCAGACAACCTTCTACACATCCGCCGACTATTATCGCACCTATCATCGTCTGATAATTAAAATTCGTGGCTATATAGGTAAGAGTCGCCACAAATGTAAAACTCACACCCATAACTACAGGAAGTTTCGCTCCCACTCTCCACACCGGATACAGCTGTATCAGTGTTCCAAGACCTGCAATAAACATTGCACTTTGTAAAAGTCTTGCAAGCTCCACTCCGCCGATTCCCGTCTGATCGCTTCCAAGCAGCTTTGCAACTCCGCACACCATCGCTATCGGCGCCAAGTTTGATACAAACATCGCCATAACATGCTGCAAACCGAAAGGAATCGCCTTTGCAACAGGAACCCTACCGTCCAACTTGTAAATATTGTCCATACTTACATCCGGACTACTTGACTTTACACTCATTTCATAATCCTCCTTAAAAAGATATTATTTATCTTATACCTCCGCAGAGATAATATACTAAGGATCTGTAATAAATTCCCCTAAAATAAACTATGATAAAAAGTATATAAGCACCTCGCAAATGTGAAGTGCTTATTATATTTTAGACTAATCTTGATTTGATTGTCTAATGAAAAACTTTCTTTACATAATTTCGTATAAAAAACTTCGCTCTTGTTTATTTCTTTTTTATATAATATCATTTTTGAGTGTTAAAATCAACACAAATATTATTAACTATATATGTGCCTAAATATTTTTTAGATTTTCTGTTTGTTAAAAATCACAATATTTTTTAGGTTAATGCCATACTTTGCTTGCCTTTTCATACTGAGGCTTTTCATTCTTTATAAGTTCATCCACAATGCTCGCCTCTTCAAAAGACACACACCATGCAAGTCCGCAACCTGATGAAAGCTCCTTAGGAACAGGTATAAGCCTGCCGGGAATTTTTTTTTGTAAGCAAAGACTCTCAAACGCCATTGCGGCGGTAGTCGTCTGAAATGTTACTATATATTTCCAACTTTTCTCTCTCATTTTATCCTTTCACTATCAACTGTTGCTTGAAGATATCTCCTTTATCGCTTTTATCGTCTCATCCACTTCAGCCTCGGTATTGAAATATGAGAACGAAAATCTGGCTATACCGTCCTTTTTAGTATGAAAGGCTTCATGTATCAAAGGAGCACAGTGCGCACCTGCTCTTATTGCAATGTCATAGTCTTCTCCCAGACAATCTGCAAGGTCTGCTGAAGGTATTTTACCCAGATTAAAGGATACAATACTTCCATGCCTTATATTTTCAGGCTCACATTCTAAAGACTGTGTATCAAAGTAAAACTTGATTCCTTCAATATCTTTTATTCCTTCATAGAATCTTTTTATAAGCTGCATCTCTTTTTTATGAATATTTTCTTTGCCGACATTATTGATAAATTCAATTCCTGCTAAAAGACCTGCAATCCCCATAATATTTAATGTACCCGCTTCAAGTCTGGTAGGATACTCGCTTGGCTGACATTTATTAAACGACTGCACTCCGCTTCCTCCAACCTTGAAGGTATCAAGCAAAATATCACCGTTTATCACAATGCCTCCGGTACCTCCCGGGCCAAAAAGTGACTTATGGCCTGTGAAGCAAAGTATATCTATGCCAAGCTCGGTCATATCTATATTTATACTTCCGGCACTCTGTGAGGCGTCAACTATAAGATACAGATTATGCTTTTTTGCCAACTTACCTACATATTCTATATCCGCAATCTCACCCGATACATTTGATATGTGATTGATAACTATCGCCTTTGTATTAGGGCGTATATACTTTTCAAACTCATCATATTTTAATCTACCGCATTCATCTATACCTACAAAGTCAATGCTTACACCCTTGGTACTCTCAAGCTTATAAAGAGGTCTCAGTACACTGTTGTGCTCGGTCACGGTGCTTATCACATGATCTCCTTTATGAAGCAGTCCGAACAATGTTATATTGAGCGCTTCCGTAGCATTGGATGTAAATATAACCTTTGACGGGTCGTTGCTTCCAAAAAAAGCAGCCAGCTTGACTCTGGTTTCATATATCATTCTGCCCGAGTCAAGTGCCGCCCTATATGCTCCTCTTCCGCTGTTGGTATAGTTGAGCAAAGCATAGTTTATAGCATCTATCACTTCTTTCGGTTTTTTGAACGTGGTAGCCGCATTGTCAAAATAAATCATTACGGTCTCACTACAAGGTCGGCATTAAGCAGATAACCTACGATATCATACATATTTGAGACCTCTCCCACACAAAGCTTTTCAGTTAAACCGTAGTTATTCAGGCATGCGCCGCATGAATAAATCTTTGCTCCGGCATTTGCAAGTACCTTCAAATCTTCAATACTCTGTGAGCCCTCTGTAGTCATTCTTACGCCTGTATTGTAGAATATTATCTTTGCAGGAGGAATGTCCTGTGAGCTTAGCGCATATATAAAGCCATTTAAAAGAGTCTTACTGAACTCCTCATCTCCGTCTCCCATCTTATCGGAGTCAATCACAACTATTGTCTCTCTCAGACTTATTTCATCATTTTGTGTAGTTGATACATTTATATTTGTATCCGCTTTGCTCTCGGAGTTCACGCCCATAGTAACAATGTACTCGTTGTCTGACTTTTTTTCATAGCTGAATTCATAATTTTTTTGCTTTGCCATCTTGTTTAAGTTTTGTACGGCAATCTCATTGTCTACACTTACCTCAACCACTCCGCTGCCGCCAAGCTCTCTGATTGCATTCTTTGTCTTTACTACAGGTATAGGACAAGCGTCACCTAATGCATTTACTTTTATCATATTACCTCTTTTCTACTTCACTACTTTTATAGCTACATCTGTTTTTTCTATTATCTCTCCGACTATTGCAGCCGGCAGATTTATCTTTTTAAGTTCTTCCAATAAAGAGTCCGCTTCATCCGCACTTACCGCAAACATAAGACCTCCCGAGGTCTGAGGATCGAATAAAATCTCTTCCGTTGAAAAAGGGATATTGTCAAAAATTACTTTTTCACCTACATGGTTTCTGTTTCTTTGACCTCCCGCCGTTATCAAAAACTCGTCTGCAAGTGCCTTCGCTTCTTCAAATACAGGCACTTTATCTGAATATATCACACAGGATTTATCATTATCCATCATCTCTAAAAGGTGCCCTAGAAATCCGAATCCCGTAACGTCTGTGCAGGCATGGACATCATAATTTTTTGAGACTTCACAGGCATACTTATTCAAGGTGGTCATAGACTCTATGGCCTCATTCAATGTCTTTTCGTCACACTCACCTATCCTTGCCGCGGTGCAAATGATTCCCACTCCGAGCTTCTTTGTAAAAATCAGCTTATCTCCCACCTTACCGGTATTGTTTGAATATATCTTCTTAGGATTTACCACTCCTGTAACACTGAGTCCGTATTTCACATCGGTGTCATCTATGGAATGACCGCCTGCCAACACACCCCCCGCCTCTTTTACCTTTTCAAGTCCACCGCGCATTATCTCACCAAGTATATTCAAATCACTGCTTTGCGGAAAACATACTATATTAAGTGCAGTCTTTACCTCACCTCCCATAGCATACACATCACTCAGTGCATTTGTAGCAGCTATCTGTCCAAAGGTATATGGGTCTTCAACCATCGGCGGAAAAAAATCCAAGGTCTGTACAAAGGCTATATCATCGCTTAGCTTATATACCGCCGCATCGTCCTTTGAATCAAACCCCACTATAAGATTTTTATCAAAATTTTGTGCCGGCAATCTCTCAAGTATATGACTTAGTATCCCCGCACCAAGCTTGGCGGTACAACCTCCCCCTTTGCAATAAAGTTTATCCATATTTCCTCCTAAACCATAAGCAATTTCTAAAGTATTATAACTCATTTTAACCAAATTCCGCAATCTACTATAGAAATAAACTATAATTCATGCTCCTATTTATTACACTTGTCAATCAATGAAAGATTTCTGTAATATTAAAGTCGATTGAACAAAATCTTTTTATATGTTATAATTCACATTCGTAGTGATTTTTACTAATTTGTTCTTTTTTAGGAGGAAATATGCATTTAAAAAGAATTTCACTTGCATTTGCGTCTGTGCTGATGATATCTTCATCACTTGCAACAAGTGCATTTGCGGAAACAACAATAAGAAGAAATGTCACAGCTTCCGTATCGGCTGAAACAACTGCCGCTGCCGAGAGCACAAGTGCAGATACATCAAATACTACTTCAACTAACGTCGGCACAGGTGAGGTATCATCACCTAATGAGCATATACCGTCTACCGTAAACAATGTTACAGTTCCGGAAAACTTGGATCTTGACAGTGTGGTTGCCAATGCGGGGTTTGGCAATGTAGGTAACGGAAATACAAACCCTGAACCTGTACTTGGTGAGACTCAGATGGTTCACTATGTTTTAAGAAATGCTGCAGGTCAGGATATATCTGCTGCAGAATCAAATACAAGCGCTCACGCTTACTCTAAGGACGGCTTCAACAATCTGTTCTTAGACCACTCAGGTATCGGTAGATATTATTTCAGAACTTATAATATAAAGACCGGTTGGTCAAACTGGATGAACTCAAAGGAGAATGAAAACAATACAGATCCTGAGAATAAAGTTCAGGCGGTTCAAATAAGAGTAAAGGGCTATACAGGTGTAAGAAGCGACCTTTACTATAAGGCAGTTTTAAATGACGGTACAGTACTTGACTGGGCAAAGAACGGTCAGACTCTCGGTACTATCGGCACAGACAGATATATCGTAGCTCTTAAGCTTACTCTTTGGGATAAGCAGACAGAGTTCACCGAGCCTAAAAAGGTACTTATGGAGGCTCCTGTATATGAGGGTACATACATTGATGCAGACGGACAGGTTCAGTACTCATCAGCAAACGCATATACCGGATGGGCATTCTACAACAATGACCAGTACTATTTCAAAGACGGTGCAAAGCAAAAGGGATGGCAGTATATTGACGGATACAAGTACTACCTTGACGAGAATACAGGTGCCGTTGTAAAGGACCTTGAGCCTGTTATGGGTCTTCAGAGCTCTTATCAGATTAAGTTCAATAAGGCTACAATGACAATGTATATAATGGCTAAAGACGGCGACAACGGTTATATCATCCCGTTCAAGACATTTATGTCAACCAACGGACCTGCCACACCTGAAGGTACCTTCAAGACATATGTAAAATACAGATGGAAAATAATGCATGACAATATATATTGCCAGTTCCTTTCAAGATTTAAGGACGGCTATATCATTCACTCACTTATCTACTATGATAAGGGAGATTCAAACAGACTTGATCCTGCTACTTACAACTATATGGACGATGCAAGATCCGACGGATGTTTGAGACTTCGTGCAGGTGACGCGGCTTGGGTTTACTACAACACACCTATGGGAACACCTGTAACCGTATACACAGACTACTCTACAAAGGGACCTGTAGAAAAAGACGCTATCGAGCAGCCGATACCTGCTTCACAGCACTTTGACCCGACAGACCCGATAATGCAGGGAAAATAATCAAACCTAATAAAGGCCATGTAAAAGTTTAACTTTTGCATGGTCTTTTTTGCTTGTA
Organism: Lachnoanaerobaculum sp.; assembly: GCF_057250505.1. Lineage (NCBI taxonomy): Bacteria > Bacillati > Bacillota > Clostridia > Lachnospirales > Lachnospiraceae > Lachnoanaerobaculum > Lachnoanaerobaculum sp. The sequence continues at coordinate 110,670 of NZ_DBHIEQ010000001.1, forward strand.
TTTCAGTCATTTCTCTATTAGAATACTAAGTAAAGGAAGTTGTATCTACAATTAAATATAGAAAGGAGTTATTTTATGGGTGCAAATTGGATTGTAACAGCTGTTGTAGTAGTTTATTTGATTGCCATGCTCTTTATAGGATGGTACTCATCCACCAAGATTAACAGCAATACGGATTTCATGGTTGCAGGAAGGCGACTCGGTCCGCTGCTTATGGCGGGAACTCTGGCGGCAACCGAGATAGGAGGAGGCAGCTCTCTGGGCGTAGTACAAAACGGTATGTCCGGCTACGGTTTAAGCGCTGCTTGGTATATTATCACTATGGGACTTGCCTTTGTAATCCTCTCATTTGTCGCTCCGAAATTCCGTGCGGCAACTGTAAAAACCGTTCCCGAGTATTTTCGCAGGCGATATGGTAAGGAGTCGGGACTTGTTACCGCAGTTATTATGCTGCTTCCGCTGGTAGGACTTACTGCAGGTCAGTTTATCGCTTCTTCGGTTATTCTATCCACCATGTTAGGGCTAAGCTACAAAGTCTCGGTTATTATAGTGGCTGTAGTTGTGACTGTCTATTCTATTATGGGAGGTCTTTGGAGTGTAACTTTAACAGACTTTGTACAGGTATTTTTGATTATCTTGGGTATGCTTGCCGCAGTACCTTTTGCACTGGGATATGCAGGCGGATGGAATGCGGTTGTTTCAAATGTTCCTAAGGAGACTATGAATATCTTTGCCAAATATGATTTGTTCGGAATCATTTCACTGGTTATCATGTATGTCGGAACCTTTTCCGTAGGACAGGAAGCGGTATCACGTTTCTATGCGGCCAAGAATGAAACCGCCGCAAAACAGGGTGCTTGGCTTGCGGCTCTGATTAACTTTATTTACGCTTTTATTCCTACAGTACTCGGTATTATTGTTCTGGCTCTTATAAATATGGGCAAATTCTCAGACAGTGAATTTGCAGCTGTAGGTGCAAGATATGCTCTTCCAATCTTGGCAATTCGTACAATGCCTGCAATTATCTGCGGTCTGCTCTTCTCAGGTGTAATTTCAGCCACAATGTCAAGTTCCGACTCGGACCTTCTGGGAGCAGGTTCAATATTTGCCAATGATATTTACAAAATATATATCAGACCTAAGGCAAGTAGCACTGAAGTTATGAATGTCACCAAGATTACTATGATTATAGTAGGAATACTTTCAATGTTTATTGCACTCTTTAATACACAGAGTATTGTATCCATATTGATGTTCTGCTTCACACTCCGTGCGGCAGGTTCCTTCTTTCCATATGTACTTGGACATTACTGGTCGAAAGCATCTAAGGCCGGTACCATCGCTTCTTTGCTTTGCGGAACGATTGTTGTCATATACCTTGAGCATATTTCAAAGGGTTATCTGTTCGGGTTTCACTTCAGTCAGGCAATTATCCCGGGGCTGGTATTTGCGTTTATCGGATTTATAGTATTTTCTATAATCTTCCCACCTAAAAATCCTACTACAGAACTTATACATGAAGATGACGATTGATATAATTTAAAAGGCATAGCCCGTTAGCGGGCTATGCCTAATTGTCTGAATTTAGTTTGTTTTTTGTCTGAACTCTTCCCAAATCTTGTTGTGAAGCTCATTTGCATCATCACTAATATTTTCAATAAGTTCACCGTTTTCAATAAGTGAAACCTTATCCTCAGGGAATACTATAAGATTCTTCCAATCATCGGATACATACTGCTCTGCAGCCTTGTTTGTAACAAAATAGCCGATATACTCAAAGCACTTTGCTGCAACTTCAGGCTCATTGATATAGTCAAGGAACGCATAAGCCGCTGCCGAGTTCGGTGCCTTTGAAGGTATAAAGCTTGCCATTACACCGAATCCCAGTCCCTCTTTCGGGTAAACCGCTTTAAGCTCAGGGTTTGCCTTAAGTGCCTGACTTACCTGTGAAGTATACATAAATGCGGTTCCTACCTCACCGCTTAGCAAATAGTCCTGAAGATTGTTGTCATTGATGAGACGAATGTTAGGAGCAAGATTCATAAGCTTATCTCCTGCCTGCTGTATCTGTGTCAAATCATTTGTATTAAAAGAATATCCTAAAGTCTTCAGTGCAATACCGTCTATTACACGATAATTTCCTACAATACCTACATTTCCTGCCAACTCAGGCTTCCAAAGATCCTCATAACCTGTAATCTCCGTCTTTACAGTCTCAGGATTGTATACAATCAACGGAATTCCTGCACCGTAAGGCAGAGTATACTTGTTGTCAGGGTCATAGAACTTGCTTTGGAACAGCGGATTGATATTGCCGTATGTGGAAATCTTCGACTTGTCAAGCTCGGTTACAAGGCCGTCCTTTACAGCAAGCTGTACTATATAGTCATCTGCCACAACTACATCATAGTCACCGCCCTTTGTCTCTTCAAGCTTTGCAAGCATTGTCTCATCCAAGTCGAAGTTGGTATAATTTATCTTTACACCTGTCTTTTTTGTGAAGCCGTCCAACACTTCCTGTGGGAACATACCGTCCCAAGTATACAGATTAAGTGTTGTTCCCTTAAGACTCTCATCAGCCTTACCTGCTTCGCTGCTTTGAGCCTGTGAAGAAACCCCGGCACTGTTACCGCCCTTTCCGCAACCTGTAAGTGCAAGTATCGCACCTAAGCCTAACAAACCTAATACCTTAGATTTCATTTAATTACCTCCAAATAAATGTTGTTGAAAAGTTATTCTTTCCTTGTTTTTTCTGAAATAAATATGATCAGCACGGTAATCACTAAGATAACAGTAGCAAGAGCATTTATTTCAGGGGTAATACCGGTTTTCATCTTTGTGTATATCTTGATTGCAAGAGTATTCACAGAAGGACCGGTAGTAAATATAGATATTACCACATCATCAAACGACATTGCAAACGATAATAACAATCCCGATGCAATTCCCGGCAATATATATGGTAATGTCACATCTCTGAAAGTTTCAAATTCACTTGCACCAAGGTCTCTTGCCGCCTCCTCAAGCGATAAATCCATTCCCATAAGTCTGGCTCTTACAATAAAGAATACATAAGGCACACAGAATGAGGCGTGTGCAATAGTCATTGTCACAAAACCGAAAGGCAGGTTCATATATGAAAATATAGCCATAAAAACCATTCCGAGTATAATCTCAGGAATCATTATAGGCAGAGATGCAAAATTACTGATAAAATCGTCAAAAAACAGTTTCTTTCCTCGCATTGCAAGTGCCGCACTCACACCTATTATAAGTGCAAGTACACATGCAAGAAACGCAAGTATTATACTGTTTAAAAGTGCTTTCTTTATATCTCCGTCTCTTAAAAGCATCTTATACCAATCAAGTGAGAATCCTTCCCAAACACTTGAAAGCTTTGACTTGTTAAAAGAATATACAACAGTCAAAATAATTGGGAGATAATTTAAAACAGTTATTACCGCCAAAAATATAACGGCAGCTTTTGATACCTTTTTCAAAATAATCCCTCCAATTCTCCTGTGTCTGAAATTCTTTTGTATATCCTAAGAAATAATGTTGTAAGCAACATCAGTATTACACTGAGTGCGCCCGCAAATGGAATATTTCTAAGCTTTGTCAGCTGCTCCACAATCACACTGCCTATAAGCACTGTCTTGTTTCCTCCGAGAATATCCGAAATATAGAAAAGTCCCATACTCGGCACAAATGTAAGCACCACTCCGCTTAATAATCCCGGCATTGTAAGTCTTAGCGTAACTGTAAGGAATGCCTCCGTTTTGCTTGCACCCAAATCTCTGGACGCATCTATCAAACTCCAGTCCATCTTTTCCACACTTGAGTACACCGACAGTATCATAAAAGGCAGCAAAAAGTATACCATACCTACAAGTACGGCCGGATATGTATATAGGAGCTTTAGAGGTGACTTGGTTATTCCCAGAAACATCAAAAGTTTGTCAAGTACGCCGTTGCTTCTGAATATAATAATCCATCCGTTCAGCCTTATCAGTCCGCTTGTCCAAAACGGTATCATCAGAAGCATCATCATCCTTCTCTTCCACTTCATATCAAGTCTGCCCATAAAGTATCCGAAAGGATAACCTATCAGTATAACCAGTAGTGTAGAAGCCAGTGCAAGTTTTAAGGACTCCAAAAATATATTCAAATAAAAAGGTTCAAATACCTTCTTATAATTGTCAAGTGTAGGTGTAAGGTCAAATCCCCATGTACTCGCTTTAGTCAAAAAGCTGATTACTACCATATATACAAGCGGTAACACCACAAAAAGTAGTGTAAAAGCATATATAGGTATTCTAAGTAGATATTCTTTTATCTTTTTATTTTTCACCTTGTACCTCCACCATATCATTCTTATCCCAGCCGATACTTATCTCATCTCCTACTTTCAGATTTATATTCATGCCCATATGTGATGAGGTGATTTCCTGTCCGTCTTTTAATCTTACCTTTACTTTGGAAAGTCCTGCCGTAAAACTGTTTTCCATAACCACTCCGTCATAGTCTCCCACTCCGAGTCTTACATGCTCCGACCTTATTGCAAACAGTCTTTTACCGTCATTATACAGATTCGCTCCACCTACAAACTCGGCTACAAATGCGGTCTTCGGGGTGTCATATACTTCACTCGGAGTACCGATCTGTTCAATATTGCCGTTTCTCATCACAACTATCCTTGACGACATATTAAGAGCTTCTTCCTGATCATGTGTGATATATATAAATGTTATTCCAAGTGCCTTTTGAAGCTTCTTAAGTTCCGTCTGCATCTGTCTTCTGAGCATAAGATCAAGCGCTCCTAAAGGCTCATCAAGTAAAAGTACACTCGGCTTATTTACAATAGCTCTGGCTATTGCTACTCTTTGTTTTTGTCCGCCTGAAAGCTGTGACGGATTTCTCTTTTCAAATCCTTCAAGTTGTACAAGTGAAAGTGCTTTTTCCACTTCAGCCTTTATCTCATTTGCAGGCAGCTTCTTTAATTTCAATCCGTATCCGATGTTCTTTTCCACATTCATATGAGGAAAGAGAGCATAGTTTTGAAATACCGTGTTTACATCTCTTTTTTCAGGTGCAAGCATTGTAATATCTTTGCCGTTTAATACCACCTTGCCGCCATCAGGTGTCAAAAGACCTGCAACTATTCTTATTGTGGTGGTCTTTCCGCATCCGCTTGAGCCCAAAAGAGTGACGAACTCTCCCCTACCTATATCAAAAGAGATGTTTTTTAAAACCTTTTCTCCGTCAAAACTTTTTTCGATATTTTCCAAACTTAATATAGTATCTGTCATTTTTATAAATTCCCTCCAGGGTTATTCGATTTTAAACAATATTATATTATGATACCATTTTTTCAACCGTAAATCACTAAAAATATTATTTTGTCCAAACTTTACTTTTACAAGTTACAATGCTAAAATATAAGTATTATTTGATTGGAGCATTAGTTATGAATAACAAGATTAGGACAGACGCGGTAGACCATCTATTTGACGCCATCCTTACATTAAACGATAAAGAAGAATTATATACCTTCTTTGAGGATGTTTGCACCGTAAATGAGTTGCTCTCACTCTCTCAAAGATACGAAGTAGCCAAGATGTTGCGTGAGAAGAAGACTTATCTTGAGATTGCCGAAGAAACAGGTGCTTCTACAGCAACTATCTCCAGAGTCAATCGTTCTTTAAATTACGGCAATGACGGTTATGACCTCGTCTTTAAAAGACTCGGTCTGTTTGAAAAGAATACTGCAAAATAAATCGGAGTTTTTTCTCCGATTTTTTATATCAGTCCAAGTGCTCTCTTTGCGAGCTCATCCGCCAAATCGTTGTACTTATCTCCCGAATGCCCCTTTACCTTTATAAAGTCAACATCTACATGCCTGCTTGCATCTTCATAAAACTTTACATACCTCTTTGTGCCTTCTTTTTTTGCTTTCCAGTCACCGTTACACCACTTTTCTATACCCTCATAGTCATAGAAAATACTGATACTCTTTATATTATGATCCATGCAATACTTCATAGCCGCCATAGAGCCTTCTATCTCCCCTGCAACATTCCTCATATCGCTCATATCATCTTTTTCAAACTTTTTAAAAAAGTGAAGTTCTTCTTCTCCGTGCATCATCACCATTCCGTAGGAATATGACTTTGTGGTATCGTCATAGCTTCCGTCTACATATGCAAAAGCCTCTGACTGTTTTTCATCTTCTTTATCATCGGCTTTCTTTACGCCACCGTTTACAAAGTCAAGCGCATCATCTTTATTTGTAAAGCTTTTATATGCGGCACCTGAAAATCCGCTTACGGCACTTTTACACTCATCCCAGGTTGTAAATACTCCCGTCTTTCTTCCCGCTCTCACCGCATAATATTTTTTTGCCATAGTATCTCCTACTTCCAAAACATTTTCTTTTCTTCTTCGCTTATATTCTCTACAAACTCTCTTTTTATCTCCAAAAACTGCTCGATATTTACCAATACAGAACGCAATGTGGCTCTGTCTTCAAACTCCGTACCTGTTTTCGGTAATTCACTTGATCTGTGCTTTTCTTTAACAAAGTATAAGTCAAGCAATGCATTCACGGCATTGTTTGACTCATGCAGCTTAGGTATAAGGTTTTGCAAAAAATCAGCTATATCTCTTGCCTGTGCAGGTCTTGAGTTCATTGTACTTCCCTGCATGAAGATATATTTTAGAACCATTATCTGTGATTTTCTCATCTCCATATAGTCGATAAAATACTTCAAGTCATAGCTGAGTATATTGTCTTTATCGGTATATGACTTTGCAACAGCGTCATCTATTATCTTTTCCAATGCATCAAAATCGTACTCAAGCTTCTCCTTCTCATCCTTTAAGAATACTACAAGCTTATCAAGTATAATCTTTATTTCATCTTCTATCCTTGCCTGATACTCTCTTATATGTGTAAGATTTCTCGGCATATACATATTTAAGATTATACCTACTGAAGCTCCTATAAGCATCAGCAGTGCTTCATTTCTTACAACTGCGACATTCATATATTTTTCGGACATTATATGTGTTACCAACACCGCACATGGCGAAAGGCTCTCATACATTCCGAAAGCTATACATATAGATACAAATACCAAAAGATAACAGATAAATGCAGGCACATTATAGCCTATTAGATTGAATATAACAAAGGCTATAAACATTGATACTACAAATCCCGCTATTCTCTTTAGAGCAATCTTGATAGTGGATTTCTTTGTATCCTGTATACTGAGCAGTGTTATGATTCCGGCTGAACTTACATATTTTAATCCCAAAAATTCGGCAATTATTATGGCAATACCGGTACCGATTGCAATCTTTAATACTTTTATAAAATTTATCTTTTTAAAAAAATCCATATACCTCCAAATTATTTTTTTAAACTTAATGCCGTCTTTCTTACCAGATTGTATACACCCGGTAAAAAATACTCAAACTTTATAAAAAATCTCTCTCTGAAATCAAGCTCCTTATACTCATTTTTGTACCGCTTTGAAAGAATATTTTTAAAATCTCTTATATTTACATAGGTAAGGAAACGGAGTCTCTTTTTAGCAGCTTCCACTTCACTGTGAAAACGGTAGTCGGAGTCCTTATCATATGCCTCATACATCTGTTTCATATTTTGATAGTAATCTTCCTGCTTTTTCTTATAATCTCCGCTAAACTGTGAAGCCGTCCAAGATGTAGGCACTCCCATCCTGTATACACTCATCACTCTGTCAATGTAGTAAGCATCACCATATTTTGCAGAGATTATCTGCATAGGAATATCCCCTACCTTACAGTCAAAATAGTACTGAGGTAGGCTCTTCATATACTCGGTTCTAAGCAGCAGCGATGCTGTAGGATAGTGCGTTCTTTTATTTATCACTTCCTTTGCACCGATTCGCATACTTTCTCCATACGGCCTTATAAGATTCGGTGAAAAAGTGTTGTCCAGATTTTCAACCTTGGCCGCATGAAAACAAAAACTTATATCCTTATTCTTATCAAGGATTTCCACCTGCATCCTAAGCTTCTCATCATCACACCAGTAGTCATCCCCCTCACACATGGCTATATACTCACCGCTTGCCCTTGGGAAATTATATACTCCGCTGGGATTGGTCACCCCTTTTGAGTACATATTCTCATCGTGATAAATCGGCTTTATAATATCAGGATATTTTTTTTCATACTCCCGTATAATATCCGCAGTATCGTCTGTGGATGCATCGTCATTTATCAAAATCTCTATATCAAAATCCCTTTTCTGTGCCAGAAATGAATCTATAGCCTTTTTTATATACTTACCGTGATTGTAGGTAATACAGCATATACTTACTTTCATATATTCACTTTCTCTTTAAAGGCAATCATGCCATATATTGTAATATTCACTCACTTTCAAAGCTCTTGACCCCGACATCATACTATAGCATAAAATAAAGTCTAATAGTTAATTTTTAAAATATTTTATGAATTTTAATAACTTGTAGATATATCCCCTCTATGATATTATTACTACATTGGAGGCGTACATGACAAGATATACTTTACTGCAATGGATTGCATTTTTTTACATATACTGTTTTTTCGGCTGGTGCTTTGAAAGTAGCTATGCAAGTATCAAAAACAAAAGACTTGAAAACAGAGGATTTTTAAGGGGGCCTTATATACCCATATATGCATTCGGTGCCATATTTGTACTTATAATTACAGACTCGTTTCAGGGAAATATCCTAGGTGTATACTTTTCAGGAATGATTGCTGCAACAGTACTTGAATATATCACAGGCTATGTGATGGAAAAACTTTTTAAAGTAAAATATTGGGACTACAGTGACCATAAATTTAATTTAAACGGCTATATATCACTTTCCACCTCTATAGCCTGGGGCTTTTTATCTGTTGCACTTACAGATTTTTTGCAAGTAAATGTATACAAATTTGTCTCCTCATTGGCTAAAACCACACTGAAAACATCTGTAATTATTATAAGTATCATATTTTTTTCAGATTTGCTTCTATCTGTCAAGGCGGCATTCAGCCTTGCAAGAGCATATGCAACTCTTATGAAAGCTAAAGCTGAATTTGGCGAAGTCGGAGCGAAACTCACAGGTATGGCTGAGGGCTTTGTCAGCGAAACTCAAAGTAAGCTGACAAGTATCAGAGACAGTGTATCCAATCAGGTAAACAGAGCAAATGAATATATCTCAGGCGGCAAAGTAAGCCTGTCGGCGTTAAAGGCCGATATCGAAGGGAAACTCTCCTCACTTTCAAACTCGGTGGCTTCAAAATCACCTGCATATCTTGACTTAAAACGCAGATATGAATTAGCAAGAGAAAAGTACAACTTAAACTTCCCGAAAATAGGTAAAGTGATGTCATTCTTTATCAGAAATATGATTAAGGGCAACCCGGGACTGAATAAGAAGTATTTGGATCAGATGAAGGAACTGGTTGAAAGCAGAAAGAATAATAAATAAAAAACTGCGAGTCAAATCGCAGTTTTTTATTTGAATTCTTTTGCCAATCTTAATAAACTTGACTTTTCATTGTTCATCGGATTTTCTATCACTTTCTTTAAAAGAAATTCCAAGACCTCACCGATTTTAGGGCCTTTTGAGATACCGAGATCCATCAAATCCTTGCCTGTAATATCAAGCATACTGATTTCATATGCTTGTTTTTCCTTCATTATCAGACTGTACCTGTTATCTATATCATCTATCTTATCAAGAATATCTTTATTCTTTTTATCAGTCCTTAAAATTTCAATATAGTCACAAAAAAGATCTACACCGATTCTGTGCAACGACCATCTTATATCTTCATCCGAACTTGGCAACGGATTTTTCAACTCTTTTACAAGCAAATATGTATTATTTTTTGTGGCATTGTCCGATTTAAGTTCAAAGAGTATCTTCTTTACAGCTTCAACATTTTCAATGTTCTCCAAAAATGCAGCCCAGTACATATGTTTCTTATTGGGAAACTTTCTCGGATAAAAATCATATATATTTTCATCAAGCTTTGAAAACTCTTTTCCGATATATCTGTAGAGTCCGCTTGTATAAACCATCTTGATATTTTGTGCAAAATCTCCGCAAAGCGACTTGTTGAGCTCCACAAAGATTCTCTCCTTGCTGACCTTTGATAAAAGCTTCGCTCTTTCTCTTATCGCCTCAAATGTATCATCATATATCTTAAACCCCAGCTGTGCTGCAAATCTGACTGCACGAAGCATTCTCAGTGCGTCTTCATCAAATCTCTTTCCGGCATCACCTACAGCCCTTATGATACCGTTTTGCAAATCTCTTCTACCGCCAAATAAGTCTACAATACCTTTATTAGGCGAATACGCCATCGCATTTATGGTAAAGTCTCGCCTGCACAAATCCTCTGAAAGGTTTTTACTGAACGATACGCTGTCAGGATGCCTGCCGTCGGAATAATTACCGTCTATTCTGTATGTGGTAAGCTCATATCCCACACCGTCCATAAGCACCGTTATGGTGCCGTGTGCAATACCCGTATCAAATGTCTTTTTAAAGATTTTCTTCATATCTTCAGGAAGCGCATCTGTAGTGATATCCCAATCTGTAGGGGTCTTTTTTAGGAGGCTGTCTCTTACACAACCTCCCACTGCAAAGCCCTCAAAGCCGTGCTCTTTTAGGCTCTCTATGATATTTTTAACATTCTTAGGTAAATCAATTATCATCCTTAATATGCTTTTCCCCAATATACCATCTTCTTTGCCTTCTTGCCGCAGCAAACGCATACATCACTTATCTGCTCCTGTGCCTCAGGCATACATCTTGAGGTGGCGCCTGCCACTTCCTTAATCTTATCCTCACAGGCTCTGTCACCGCACCACATAGCCTTTATAAATCCCGGCTTATTGTCTGCAATGTCCTTGAACTCGTCCATAGTTCTCGCTTCATAAGTATGTGCATCTCTATGTGCAAGTGCGGTCTCATACATATTTGTCTGAATATTTTCAAGACATTCCTTAGTGTCACTTTCCACATTGTCAATTGAAACAAAGCTCTTCTCTCCGGTATCTCTTCTGACAAATACACATTGGTTATTCTCGATATCCTTAGGTCCGATTTCAATTCTTAACGGAATACCTCTCATCTCGGACTCCGCAAACTTAAATCCCGGACTCTTCTCGCTGTCATCAAGCTTTACTCTGATACCTGCTGCCTTTAATCTGTCATAAAGAGCATTTGCAGCATCAAGTACACCTTCTTTATGTGCCGCTACAGGTATGATATTTACCTGTACCGGTGCAATATGAGGCGGCAACTTAAGTCCCGAGTTGTCACCATGTACCATGATTACGGCACCTATAATTCTGGTGGTCATACCGAATGATGTCTCAAATACAGGCTTAATCTTATTGTCCTTGTCTGTAAATGTTACATTGAAAGCCTTTGCAAAGCCGTCACCGAAATAGTGGCTTGTACCTGACTGCAATGCCTTACCGTCATGCATCAGTGCTTCTATTGTATAAGTAGCCTCGGCACCTGCAAACTTTTCCTTATCTGTCTTTATACCTCTTATAACAGGTATTGCAAGGTCCTTTTCAAAAAAGTCTGCATACACTTCAAGCATCTGTACAGTTCTGTCATGTGCTTCTTTTGCGGTAGCGTGAACAGTATGTCCTTCCTGCCATAAGAACTCTCTGGAACGAAGGAACGGTCTTGTAGTCTTTTCCCATCTTACTACAGAACACCACTGGTTCAAAAGCTGCGGAAGATCTCTGTAACTTTTTACAACTCTGGAGTAGTAATCACAAAACAAAGTCTCTGAAGTAGGTCTGACACAGAGTCTTTCATCAAGCTTCTCCATTCCGCCATATGTTACCCAAGCCACCTCAGGTGCAAATCCTTCTACATGGTCAGCCTCTTTTTGTAATAAACTCTCAGGGATGAACATAGGCAGATAGCAGTTTTCAATACCTGTCTCTTTAAATCTTCTGTCTATCTCATTTTTCATATTCTCCCATATAGCATATCCGGCAGGTCTTATTACAAGGCAACCCTTTACACTGGTATAGTCCACCAACTCCGCCTTAAGTACAATATCCGTATACCACTGGGCAAAATCGGTGTCCATGGAAGTAATCTCTTCTACAAGCTTCTTTTCCTTAGCCATTTTTATTTAATCCTCAATATCTTCCTTAATTTCTTTTTTCTTTCTGATTACAAGATCAGATTCGGCGTCATCAATCCTTCTCTTTAAATAAAAGTAAATAATGATGCCTACAATGAATAATATAACAATCAATGCAATCTCAATTATGTTTCTTATTAACATTGCCCCTCGATTTTTCTCTTCTCTTCTTATTTACCCATTTGAATGCATCTATCATCGGCAGAAGCACAATAGCAATCCACCATGTATATGCACCTGCAGCCAAGATTGTAACACCGTCATATCCGTTAAAGCTTCTTGAAACTTTCGCACTTTCATTCTGAACCGGTGTAGCTTCAACCTTTTTACCCACTGCCTTTGTATTATTCTCACCTTGTTTTTGTACAGCTTTTGTCTTATCAGCGGCAGCACTCTCAATCACATTTGATTCATCTGTTTTTTCCGATACGGTATCTTTTGAATCGTTAGTTTTTGTATCTGTCCCGACACTGTCTTTTTTTGAAACTGTATTTTCCGTTTTTCTTTCACTTACCTTACGGTTTGTACCGCCTTTAGACTTCTTTTCCGTCTTTTTATTGTCGGTTTCACTGACAGTATTCTTAGTATCAGGTACAGACTGTTCAGGTAAACTCTCACTCTTTGACGGCAGAGTTTTATCGCTCAAAATTTTAGACTCACCGGTATTATTTACCGGTTCAGCATTTCTTTTTTTCTTTGAACTGCCATGATGCTTAGCTCTATCAAACTTTTTGGAATTGTCTGTAGGCTTTGACGACTCCGGTGTTACTGAAGGCTGTGATTCCTGTGGTACCGTCGGCTCAGGCTGTGGCGGTAAAACCTGTTTCGGAATCAGTCTCGGAATACTCTCAAACTCTACATGAAAAGCTCCGTCATCAGATGTGTATCCTCTTTTTCTCATTCCGTCTTCAGTATATGTAGGCTCCTTTATAATCACCCACTCGCCATGTGTATCATCTGCCGTCCTGGGTATTTCATTTCCGCCCGTTGTATTATTATGTGTGGAGTTGCTACCGGTATGTACATTCGCTCCGACATAATAGTTACCTGTCCCAAGCTGCGAAGCATCGGCAACCGCACCGTTTATCGCTATAAACACCGTTGCAAGAGCCAACGCTCCCATCGCTTTATATTGTTTTTTCATTCTATCACCCTACTGCATTTTCTTTCATTGCCTCTTTCAATCCGCTGTAATACTTTCTGCCTACCGGAATCTCAGTGTGATCAATCAAGGTAAGACCGTCATAAGCGAATGTCTTTATATACTGCAATGCTACTAAAAATGATCTGTGCACTCTTATAAAACCTTTTGTAAACAATAAGTTATCAAGCTTTCCTATAGTGGAAATAAACTCAAAACTTTTGCTTGCATAGTACACGGTTATTATTTTTCCTCTAACTTCAAAATATTTTATATCGTTGATTGCAATATTCCTATACTCACCTATACCTGTAAAGAGCATATACTCTTTTGACTTTTCAGACGCCGTCTCAAAAACATCCTTTATAATCTTTACAGTCTTGGCGCTGTCAGTCTCACCTTTTACAATATAATTAAAAGCTCTTACATCAAATGCTTTTAATATATGTTCCTTAGAGACTGTAGTAAACACTATTTCACCGATATATCCCTTAGAACGAAGTTTTGATGCTGCCTCCATACCGTCAGGTCCCGGCATATTTATATCTAAAAACATCACATCAATAAGTTCTAACTTATCTTCCAGTTCAAAAAGCATCTGCTTGGCGGTTTCAAAAACCTCAAACTCCGCATCATAGCCTTCAGACTTTGATATATGTGTGGCGACTTCCAATAAATTGTTTCGTTCTATTGGATTATCATCACATATCACTACTCTCATAACCCAAAACCTTATATCTTATTTATTTTTTACCTTATCCAAGAAGTTGTTGATTCTGTTTGTAGGTGTCAACAGACCGCTTATAGTGGAATCATGGTTCAGATTGTCGATAATAAGCGCTACATACTTGCTCATCTCAATACTGTGATAATAAGGTCTGCTCAAAAGATCCGGTGACTGATATACCAAGTTGGTTGTGAATATACCGTCTATAATACCGTCCTCATAGTACTGGTCGAATCTTGCAAATCCGTTTGTAAACAGTCCGAATGTGGCACATACAAAAACTCTTCTTGCTTTTCTCTTCTTGAGTTCCTTTGCCACCTCCTGTACGCTCTCTCCTGAGGATATCATATCATCAATGATTACAAGGTCCTTGCCCTCTACATCCGCACCCAAAAACTCATGTGCGATAATCGGATTTCTGCCGTCCACAACCTTGGTGTAGTCTCTTCTCTTATAGAACATACCCACATCAAGCTTAAGCATATTTGCAAAGTAGATGGCTCTTCTCATACCGCCCTCATCAGGTGAAATGATCATCATATGATCGGAATCTACCTGAAGGTCCGGGAAATTTTTTAAAAGTCCCTTAGTATACTGATATATAGGCTGAACAGTCTCAAATCCCTTAAGCGGAATTGCATTTTGTACTCTCGGGTCGTGTGCATCAAATGTTATGATATTTTCCACGCCCATATTTGTCAGCTCCTGCAGTGCCAATGCACAATCAAGTGATTCTCTGCCTGTCTTTTTATGCTGACGACTCTCATATAAGAAAGGCATTATTACATTTATTCTTCTTGCCTTTCCGGCTATTGCCGCAATGATCCTCTTCAAATCCTGAAAGTGGTCGTCAGGTGACATATGATTTATTTTTCCCGAAAGTGAGTATGTCATAGAATAATTACATACATCTACAAGCAAATATAAATCATCACCTCTTACAGACTCCTCAATAGTTCCCTTTGCCTCACCCGAGCCGAACCTTGATATGCTTGACTTTATAATATAGTTGTCCTTTTCGTACTCTGAAAATAAAAGTGTACCCTTATGCTCACTTTCTCTCTCCTTACGCCATCCAACCAGGTAGTTATTTACTTTTTTTGTGAACTCCTCCATACCCTTAAGCGGTATAAGCCCAAGCGGCCCTACAGGAACAGTGTCTATTTTTTTATCTTCGTATAGCATTTTCCCTCCATCATAACCTTGCTCTAATATCATTTCCGTACAACCTGATATAGATGAAACTTTTCCTTATACGGGATGTAACTCTCTCACTATAGGTGTCTCTCATCTTGTCAAGACTTAAGTTCGTCGATATTATAGTAGATTTTTCGGTGTTAATCCTACGATTTATTATATGGAAAAATTCACTGGTTGTAAAGTGATTGAAAAGTTCCGAACCCAAATCGTCAATTATAAGCATATCACATTCATAAACTTCATTTACAAGCAGCAAATATTTCTGTTCTTCACTTTTTTCGATATTAACCTTTACCAAGGTCTCAAACAGCTCTTTCGCACTCAGATAAATAACTGAATAGTATCTGTCAAGCAGCACTTTTGCTATACAGTTACTGAGATAAGTCTTTCCGACTCCCGTACTGCCGCTGAATACAATACTTCTTCTGTCACTTTCTCCCTGTTTGTTTGTAGACACTTCATTTCTTTTTCTGCCCATGTTAAAATACTTATCTGTAAACGCTTCACAAAATCTTTTCACTCCGTCCATGTACTTGGCGTTTGTAATATTTTGTGAAGGTAAAAGATATTTATCATCGTAGTACTTAAATGAAAAGTTATCGAAATTTTCTTTACTCACTATATGTTCCAAGTTTGACTGCGCATATAAAAGCTTTCTTATCTTTGCCTGCAGGCAGTGACATTTCCTACCTTCTATGTAGCCCGTATCCTTACAGTCGTTGCAGTCGTACTCCATCTCCATATAGTCTGTGGGAAAACCTGCTTCTTTTAAAAGTATCTCTTTTCTTTTTTTAATACCATCAATATCTTTTTTAAGATTGAGACTTGAAAAATCTCCCGACCTTAAGCTTTCCTTATACCTTGATACCGCAAGGCTACCGGTTGAAGAATTGAGTTCTCTCATCTTGGGTATCTTTTCATATACCTCCTCTATTCTTCTGACCTGTGCAGCCCTGTTGTTTGCTCTTATGTTTTCATATTCTCTCATTATTGCATTATATGAGGAATTATCTATAGCCATATATCTCCTTTACGCCTGCACTACATCTTGTTCAGCTCATTCATAAACTTATCCTGCATATCGGAGTCTATATTGTCATTTCTTTGTTCAAAGTTATTGAACTTGGATGTGGAAGCTCCTCCTGCCGGTCTGTTTGCAGTCTTTGCCTTCTCGCCATGCTTCTCATCAAGTGCCTTTATATCGTCAAGTGTACGAACATTCTCCTTATACCATCTGGTAAGTATGCCGTCCGCATAGGTAAAACTCTGTGAAGAAGTATTGAGTACCGTTCTGCTGATGGCTTCCACCACTATTTCAGGGCTGAAGCAGTACTCATCAAACCACTTCTTTACAAATCTTGACTCTACAGGTGCCAAAACTCTGTCATAAATTCCGAATGCCTTAAGCACCGCTCTGTTCTCATTGTAGAATTTTACATTGTCCTCTTTGGCTTCCTCCACTGTAGTAACACCTTTTTCATGTAAAGAAAGTGCTATCTTTTCAATATAGCTGATATTCTTCTTTCCCTTTTGTACCGAAATCTCTGCTATATACTCCAAAAGATCCTTTGACATTCCTATAACATCATAAAGATAAGCAAGTTTCTCGGTATCTGTAGGCGTAAAAATCTTTTCCGTATATGTCTGTACACAAAAAACCAGTTCTTGGAAGTCCTCATCCGATCTTAACTTTGTCAAATCCACGAGGCTTCTGTCAGGAAGCTTAGGAGGATCAGGCTTACAAGGTTCAATTACAGGTTCTTCTTTTTCTTCAACCTTTTCCTCTAAATTTGCCTCCTCTAAAGCATCTGTAGGCTCATCCCTTGTTATATCTGGCTCGTTTTTTGCTTCTTGCGTATTTTCATCCGCATCCTTATTTATCTGTCTTCTTTTATAGATTTCATTTGCGGCATTTAAGATACGCCTTGCCTCTTCAAGTTCTTCTTTAGAAGGAAGGTTCTTTGTAAGAAGAATCTCTTCAAAGTCGTCTTCCTTGCCGAGCTTTGCGATATTTTCTTCCCTCTCAATCAGTATACCGATTTTACACCAGTACGCTATCGCTCTCTCAACATCTTTTATGGTAAGTTCAAGGGCGTCCGCTATGATCTCGGGATTTATCAATCTGTCAGCATTTCTCAGCATAAAAAGATACACTTTTATATAATCGCCGTTTGCCTTTAGCATATATTTATCTATAAATTCTGACGGCAAACTTACAATACTTGTTATGTCCGCCTTTAAAAAATCGTACTTCATAGCTCTCCCTTTGTTTTAAATCTATAACTTTATAAATTATTTTCCAAGTAAAAACTCGCCCACTCTTAAGATATCTCCGGCGCCCATGGTGATAAGTAAATCACCCTTTTTAAGCTCCTCCAAAAGATAATTTTCTATCTCATCGAAAGTCTCAAAACTTGTAGAATTTCCGCCAAGTTCATTTATCCTCTTTGAGAGAAGATTTGAACTCATTCCAAGATTGTCCGTCTCTCTGGCAGGATAAATCTTTGCGATTATTACCTCATCCACATTCTTAAGCACATTTGCAAAGTCGTCAAAGAATGCCTTTGTTCTGGTATATGTATGCGGCTGGAATACCACAACAAGTCTGTCATGAGGATATCTCTTTGCAATATTCAATGTGGCAGAAATTTCACTTGGGTGATGTGCATAGTCGTCAACTATTGTGATTCCGTCAAGCTTTCCCTTGACCTCAAATCTTCTGTCCACACCCTTAAACTCCAAAAGTCCTTTTCTTATATCTTCGATACTTACTCCAAGTTCAAAGGCAACACAAATAGCCGCCAGGGCATTGTATATATTGTGGTTTCCTCCTACACAAAGCTTTACATCCTCATATGTCTCTTCTTTATGTACAAGGTCAAATGTAGGATATCCCAAAGCGTCGTATCTTATATTTGCGGCATAGCAGTCACTGTTTTCGGTTCCGTATCTTACCACATTTCCTTCATAACCTTGTGTGATTTCTCTGTTGTTTTTAATCTTGTCATTTATTATTATACAACCCTCAGGACTTGTATTTTTTACGAAATTCTTAAAAGAGTTCCTGATATCGTCCAAATCCTTAAAGAAGTCAAGGTGATCCTCTTCGATATTTAATATAACACCTACTGTAGGATATAACTCAAGGAAACTGTTTGTATATTCACAGGCTTCCGTAACAAATGTGTCACCGCTACCTATATAAATATTTCCCTTTATCTTCTTTACGATACCTCCTACAGAAATGGTAGGGTCAAGCTTTGTATCAAGTAATATATATGACAACATAGAGGTTGTGGTGGTCTTTCCATGTGTACCGCTTATTGCTATGCTCTCTTTAAACTTTGACATTACATAGCCGAGAAGCTCTGCTCTGGTCATCATCTTTATATTCTTTTCTTTAGCCGCAATAAACTCAGGGTTGTCCTTATGTATGGCAGCCGTATATACAAACAAGTCTATATCATCGCCGATATTCTCTCTTTTTTGACCTACAAATATTTTTACGCCTCTTTCTTCAAGATCCTTTGTCCTGTTATTTGCCTTTGTATCGGATCCGCTCACTTCAAAGCCCTTTTCCAAGAGTACTCTTGCAAGTCCGCTCATACTTATACCGCCGATACCGCAAAAATATATGTGCTTTATTTCGTCAAATCTAATTTCTTTCAAAACCGTGCCTCCCGGGTTTATCTTATTTTCTTGTTTTCTTCTTTTTCACACTGTAACCGAAGGTACCGATTACCTTTGACAGCCCTATGTACTCTCCATGATTATATACTACCATGTCGGCTTTTGTCAGGTCAAATTTGTTTTTTTCATCCATATATTTTCCGTCCACATTCACAGCAACAACTTTTGCTATAAACATATGATGTGAACCGAGTTCCAAGATGTTTTCCACCTTACACTCGATACATACGGGACTTTCCTTAACAGACGGAGCAGCTACCACTTTTGATGGCAACTGCTCTATCTTCATAACCTTCCATTTATCGATATCTCTACCTGATTTTACGCCACATTCATCTGCCGTTTTTGCCAACTTTTCATTTGTGAGATTGATAACAAACTCACGTGACTTTTTTATTATATCATATGAATATCTGCTTGGTCTAAGAGAAATATACACCATAGGCGGATTTGTGCATATGGTACCTGTCCAAGCCACGGTGACAATATCACTTCTTTCACCGTCGCTGCAACTTACCATTACCACCGGCACCGGATACAACATATTCCCCGGTTTAAAATCAATTCTCATTCTTCTTAAAATATCTCTTTTTATTTTTTCTCTGATTATTATCAGCTTTTCTGTCAGTTTTTTGCAAGGTAGAGCTCTTTACAAATCTTTCCTTTTTTGATACATCCTTTGAAATTTTCTCTTTTTGAGTCTTTTCCTTAGGTTTATCTTTACTTGACCTGCCGCTCTTTTCTCTTACATTCTTTTCCTTACCGTTCTTGTTTTTTGGAAACCTTCTACTCTTAAAGTTTCTTTTTTTCTTCGGCTTTTCACCCAAAATCTCACAGATTTCGTCAATGGTCTTTGCCAAAGTCTTTTTCATCTCGTTGACCGTGATATCCGCATACTTTTCATAGAGCGGTGTTCTCTCAAGGTAGAGGTCTTTTAAAGTCTGACCTTCTTTTAAAGTGATTCCTCTTTCTCTCAAATCTCCGAGTCTTGACTTTATAGCGGTATATGAAAGCTCCAGGTATATCACAACACTGATTTCTTTCAGATGTTCCATAGCCTTTTCGCCGTATACCACGCTGCCTCCCGGAGATATGATACTGTCCGTCACATCAAGTGAAGCATTGACCTCATCCTCTATCTCTCTGAAGCCGTCATCACCATGCTCCTCGATAAGCTCCTTTAAAAGTTTACCGTACTTTTCCTGAATCACTATATCGGTATCTACAAACTTTTTCCCAAGTCTCTTAGCTAAAACCACTCCGACAGAAGATTTACCTGATGCAGGCATACCGATCAATGTAATATTAGTCTTTCTTCCCATATCTCTCCTACATCTGTATTCCCACTACAAGACTCGGTACAAGCTGTTTCTTTCTTGACACTACCGATGCAAGTTCTATAACCCCGGCATCACTTACATCATAACTTCCCTCATCCAGTCTGAACGCCTTCATTACAAGTGACATAGCTCCCTGACCTACACATATAAGTCTTGTAGACTGCTCCAATATATTTGTCAACATAAAGAACATCATATCTTCTTCGCTGTTTTCGTGAAGCTTTATAAGGAAAGGCATCAGTCTGCTTTCTATCTCACTTAACTCTTCTTCATTGAGTGAGCTTATCTGACCTATTCCTATAGTACTCTTTCCAAGTGCAAATGTCTTATAGTCCTGATGGAATATCTGTTCGTCGGTCTTTCCCTTTAAGTTGCTTGCAGATGCAAACATCTGATTTGCATACTTTTCTATATCTATACCTGCAATCTTTGCAAGTGCAAGTCCTGCCGCCTTGTCAACTGCAGTACAGGTAGGCGATCTGAAAAGCAAAGTATCCGAAATGATTGCGGAGCACATAAGTCCCGCTATATTCGGCGGTATCTCCACTCCCTTTTCCTGATACATCTGATAGATAATTGTAGATGTACATCCAAGCGGCTGATTTCTGAAATAAACAGGTCCTATAGTCTCTATGGTGCCCAGTCTGTGGTGATCGATAATCTCAAGTACATTTGCATGCTCGATTCCGTCCACCGCCTGACTTCTTTCATTGTGGTCAACCATTATAACTCTCTTACCCTTGGCACCAAGTAAGTTTCTTCTTGAGAACATACCCAGATACTTGCCGTGCTTGTCAAGAACAGGGAAGTCTCTGTGTCTTACATTTGCCATCACATCCCTTACATCATCCAGATAATCCTCATTTTCAAATGTAATAAGATTTTCAGTCTTCATAAAGTAGTTTATCGGCATGGACTGATTGATAAGTCTTGCAACGGTAAAACTGTCATATGCTGTTGTAATAACTGTGGTACCGTGGTCTTTTGCAATCTTTTGAATAGTCTTTGAAGCACCTGCACCCTCACATACTATTATACAGGCAGCACCCATCTCAATAGCACAAAGCTGCATCTCATATCTGTTGCCCAGTATTACAAGGTCGTCCTTTTCGATATAAAACTCCATCATATCGGGATTTGCTGCGGCAACTACCACCTTACCTTCATTAAAGTATGCTTCTTCATCTCCTACCACCAAAGTACCTTCCAAAGTCTCGATAATATTTGAATATCTGGTATTTGCTTTTGCAAGTATTCTGCTGTCATAGATATTCATATATGAGTTTGCAATATCACTTACAGATATTATTCCCTCAAGACCGCCGTCTTCATTTACTGTAGGCAAGGTCACAACATCAAGTTCCTGCATAAGTGACCATGCCTTTTTAAATGAAATATTCTTATCAACACCCCTTATATGCTTTATATCGATATCCTTTATCTGGGTCTTGACACTTTCAGTAAGCTTAGGCGGTTTAACCTTGAAATAATTCAATACAAATTTGGTTTCCTCATTGATTTCTCCGGCACGCCTTGGTGAAAATTCCCCCTCTTCAGTTTTTGACTTTAGATCGGCATAACTTATAGCCGCACAAATTGAATCTGTGTCCGGGTTTTTATGACCCACTATCAATGTTCTAAGCTTTGACATAATTTCCTCTTAACTAAATATTTTTTCAGGGTATACTCCCTTATCCACTAAGGCTCTTATTGAATTTACAACAAGCTCCTTATCTTCTTTATAGGTTACTCCGAACCACTTATCGTGGCTCTTCAACACCTCTACACTTGCCTTTCCGGATTTGATTGCCTCATCTATCACTGAAGGTAAGAGGTATTCGCTTTTTAACTCATTTGTCATATTCTTTAAAAACTTCGGAAAGCCTTCCTCAAGAATATTCAAGAATTTCGGTGTAAGCCCCCACATATTCATTGAAACAATATCGTCCAAATCTATATCTCTTTTTTGCTTGTTTTCATCCACAGCACTCAAAACTCCGTCCTTTAACTCTATATCAAAGGTCTCGGTCACATCTACAAGCTTGTTGTCCGCATCCGCCTTACAAACTCCTCTTGTAACTCCTCCGTTGTCCGAGAGTGTGTTCTTTAAAACAAAGCCGGCCATACAAAGGTCAAGTTTCTCACTATTTTCCTTCATATGATTCTTCATATAGTCATACACTACCTTAAAGCCCTCTTTACCGTAGTAATCATCCGCATTTATTACTATAAAAGGCTCGTTTACAAGTCCCTTTACAGACAAAAGTGCCTGTCCTGTACCCCACGGCTTAGTCCTGTCTTTCGGACAGGTGAATCCTTCCGGCAAGTCGTCAAGCTCTTGAAAAGCGTAGTCCACATCTATATATTTTTTTATTCTGTCTCCGATAATCTCTTTAAAATCTTTTTCAAGGTCATGGCGTATAATGAAAACTACCTTGTTAAATCCCGCTTCTTTTGCGTCATATATCGAATAGTCCATTATAATCTCACCGCCCGGTCCTACAGGTGCCAGCTGCTTTATTCCGCCGCCGAATCTTGAACCGATACCTGCCGCCATAACCACTAATGTTGCGTCCATGTTTTACTCCTCTGATGAATAGTTAGGTGCCTCTTTTGTTATATGTATATCATGCGGGTGACTCTCTCTTAAAGATGCCGCACTTATCTTTATAAACTGTGCACTCTCTTGTAATGTAACGATATCCTTTGCACCGCAGTAGCCCATACCTGAACGAAGACCGCCCAGAAGCTGGAATACGGTATCTTCTACAAGACCTTTATATGCAACTCTGCCTTCTACACCCTCAGGCACAAGCTTCTTTGCATCTGTTTGGAAATATCTGTCCTTGCTGCCCTTTTCCATAGCTGCAAGTGAGCCCATACCGCGATAAACCTTATACTTTCTGCCCTGGTAAAGTTCAAAATCTCCCGGAGACTCATCACATCCTGCAAACAGTGAACCCATCATACATACATTTCCGCCTGCTGCAAGTGCCTTTGTAATATCTCCCGAAAACTTGATTCCGCCGTCTGCAATAATAGGAACACCGTATTCCTTGGCTACGGTGTAGCAGCTCATTATCGCACTTATCTGCGGCACACCAATACCTGCCACAACTCTGGTGGTACATATTGAACCCGGTCCTATACCGACCTTGACACAATCTGCACCTGCCTCTATAAGCGCCTTTGTAGCTTCACCTGTAGCAACATTTCCCGCTATGACCTGAAGAGCAGGATATTTTTCTTTGATTTTCTTTATACAATCTATTACATTCTTTGAATGTCCGTGTGCCGAATCAAGTACCACAACATCCACCTTTGCCGCTACAAGCGCATCACACCGCTCAAGCACATTTGCGGTGATTCCAAGTGCCGCACCGCAAAGCAGTCGGCCTTGCGAATCCTTTGCGGAATTCGGATACTTTATCTGCTTTTCAATATCCTTTATTGTAATAAGTCCCTTAAGGTTGCCGTCTTTATCAACTATCGGGAGCTTTTCCACTCTGGCCTTTGCCAATATTTTCTTGGCTTCCTCCAAAGTAGTGCCCTCAAGTGCCGTAACCAAATGATCTTTAGTCATACACTCCGATATCTTCTTTGTATAATCTTCCTCAAACTTTAGGTCTCTGTTGGTAATGATACCTACCAATTTCTTCCCTTTAGTTATCGGAACTCCTGAAATTCTGTATCTGGCCATAAGTTCATTGGCATCTAAAAGAGTATGCTCAGGTGAGAGATAGAAAGGGTCTGTAATAACGCCGTTTTCCGAACGCTTTACTTTATCCACCTCGCCTGCCTGTTCCTCAATACTCATATTTTTATGGATTATTCCGATACCGCCCTGTCTGGCCATGGCTATTGCCATTCTATGTTCTGTAACTGTATCCATTCCTGCACTCATCAAAGGAATATTTAATTTAATATTCTTTGTTAAATATGTAGAAATATCGATCTGATTTCCTATAACCTCCGAATATGCCGGTTGCAATAATACATCATCAAATGTGATGCCTTCCCCTATGATTCTTGCCACTGCTTTTTCTCCTTTTTCGGATACAATAGTACCGGTCTTCAGTGATATTTTAAAAACCGAAGGTACTAATAAACAATAATTATTTTTCTCACTAGTCTAACAAATACAAACTATACTGTCAATCTTTAGAGTCTATACTCATTCCGATATCATTTCTCATATATTTGTTCTCAAAGCCTATCAACTTTGTTGCCTCATAGGCCTTATCTCTTGCCTCTTTTAAAGTAGGTGCCTTTGCCGTGATACC
This sequence comes from Lachnoanaerobaculum sp., assembly GCF_057250505.1. Classification (NCBI taxonomy): domain Bacteria; kingdom Bacillati; phylum Bacillota; class Clostridia; order Lachnospirales; family Lachnospiraceae; genus Lachnoanaerobaculum; species Lachnoanaerobaculum sp. The sequence continues at coordinate 135,261 of NZ_DBHIEQ010000001.1, forward strand.
TAGAACTCTGCCTCCGTTTGTAAGTACATCGCCGTTTACTTTTTTTGTACCTGCATGAAATGCAAATATATCCGTTTTTCCTTCAAAGTTTTCAAGTCCTTTTATTTTCTTACCCTTTTCATACTCAAGCGGATAACCGTCACTTGCAAGTACTACACAGACTGCCGCATTATTCTCAAACTTAAGATCAATCTTATCCAGACATCCGTCAATACATGCCTCAAATACATCTATAATGTCGTTTTCCATCCTAGGAAGCACTACCTGAGTCTCAGGGTCACCGAATCTGGCATTGTACTCAAGCACCTTTACACCGCTCTTTGTAAGCATCAGTCCGTAGAAGATAATTCCTTTAAACTCTCTGCCCTCGGCTCTCATAGCATCCACTGTCTTTTGATAGATATGTTCCTTACAGTATCTGTCTATGTCCTCGGTATAGAAAGGACTTGGGCTGAAGGTTCCCATTCCGCCTGTATTGAGTCCCTCGTCGCCGTCCTTTGCTCTCTTGTGGTCCTGTGCCGAAGTCATAAGGGCATAGTGAGTACCGTCTACAAATGAGAGTACACTCACCTCTCTGCCCTCCAAGAACTCTTCTATAACTATAGTATTTCCGGCATCGCCGAAACTCTTATCAATCATAAGCTCTTCGATACCCGATTTTGCTTCTTCAAAAGTTTTACAAATCAGTACTCCCTTTCCGAGAGCAAGTCCGTCAGCCTTTAAGACTATAGGATAATTTGCCGTTTCCAAATATTTAATTGCTTTTTGCGGATCGCAATAGTTTTCATATGCCGCTGTAGGTATGCCGTACTTTTTCATAAGGTCCTTTGAAAACGCCTTTGAACCCTCCAATATGGCGGCATTCTTTCTAGGACCGAATACCCTAAGTCCCTCAGCTTCAAACCTGTCGACTATACCGCCTACAAGCGGATCGTCCATACCTATTACAGTCAAATCAATCTTTTCTTTCTTTGCAAAGTCGGCAAGTTTGTCAAAGTCCATAACGGATATTGCGACATTTGTTGCAATTTCTTCCGTGCCTGCATTTCCCGGTGCTACACAGATTTTGGGATTTTTCTTACTCTGTGCCAATTTCTTTACAATGGCATGCTCTCTGCCGCCTCCGCCTACAACCAATATCTTCATAAAACTTCTCCATTTGCAATCATTTCAACAGCTTTCGGTAAAATAATCCATTCCGCCTCTTCCATCACTCGTCTTTGTAAGGTCTTTGCATCATCACCCGGCAATACATTTACAGCCTTTTGAATTATTATCTTACCCGTGTCTATTCCGGCATCTACAAAATGCACTGTGGCGCCTGTTACCTTGACACCCCTTTGTAATGCCGCCTCATGTACCTTAAGTCCGTAATAGCCCTTACCGCAAAAACTCGGTATCAGTGAAGGATGAATATTGATTATCTTATTTTCAAATGCGTCCACTATATCCTTTGAGATATTTACCAAAAATCCTGCCAGTACTATAAGGTCGGGATTCAGACTCTTGAGTTCATCAAGCAGTGCCTTATTAAAATCATCTCTGTTTTTAAAGTTCTTCGGCGATATACATTTACTCTCTATCCCTGCATTTTTTGCTCTTTCAAGCGCATAGGCATCGGCATTGTTTGAGATAACCGACTTTATTCTTACATTTTTTATACTGCCGTCTTCTATTGCCTTTATGATTGCGGCAAGATTGGTGCCGCCACCTGAAACTAAACATACGATATCAAACATAGACTCTCCTATATAAGCTCTACACCCTTTGTTCCTCTATCAATATATCCTATTTCAAAGGCTTTCTCTCCCGCCTTATCTATTGCTTTTAAAGTTTTTTCAACGTCGTCTTTATCTACCGCTATTACCATACCAAGGCCCATATTGAAGGTGTTATACATCATCTCTTCACTTATATTTCCCCTTTTTGCCATAAGCTTGAATATGGCCGGCACTTCATAAGAATCTTTTTTTACTACCGCTCTTTTTTCTTCCGTCAACATTCTTGGAATATTCTCATAGAATCCGCCGCCTGTGATATGTGAGCAGGCCTTTATCTTTACACCCGATTCTCTTACACTCTTTAATGCCTTCACATATATTTTTGTAGGAGCCAAAAGTGCCTCTCCCAAAGTCTTATCAAGTTCCTTGTAGTAGGTATCAAGTGATTCCTTTGTCATATCAAAGACCTTTCTTACCAATGAAAAGCCGTTTGAATGTACTCCGCTTGAGGCAATACCGATAAGTACATCGCCTTCCCTCAAATCTTTGCCGTCTATAAGGTCACATTTGTCGGCCAATCCTACGCAAAAACCTGCAAGGTCATATTCATCCATAGGATAAAATCCCGGCATTTCGGCAGTCTCTCCGCCGATCAATGCGGCACCTGACTGTACACATCCGTCTGCCACTCCTTTTACAATGGTGGCTATCTTTTGCGGTTCATTCTTACCGCAGGCTATATAGTCAAGGAAGAATAGAGGCTCACCGCCTGCACAGGCCACATCATTCACACACATAGCCACACAGTCAATACCTATAGTGTCATGCTTGTCCATAAGAAAAGCCAGCTTAAGCTTGGTACCTACCCCGTCGGTTCCTGAAAGAAGAACAGGTTCTTCCATATTCTTAATCTTACTAAGTGAAAATGCACCTGAGAAACCTCCAAGCCCTCCAAGGACCTCGGCTCTCATCGTCGACTTTACATGCTCCTTCATCAACTCTACAGCCTTATAACCTGCTTCGATATCCACACCGGCACTCTTGTAATCCATATTACCTCCAATATACAAAACAAAAACTTACAAAGAGACAACTGCTATATGAAGTTTAGCCCTTCAAAAAAGCATCTACTCCCACACTCTTTAACTTACCGTCCTTAGCCTCAACTTCTTTTGCCATCTCATCACTGAATCTTTCAAGCTTATCAAAAAACTCACTATCATTAAGAGCAAGCATCTTTGTTGCAAGTATTCCCGCATTTTTCGCTCCGTTGATTGCCACGGTTGCCACCGGTATACCTCCCGGCATCTGCACTATTGAGTAAAGTGAGTCCACTCCGCCAAGGTCCGATGTCTTTATAGGCACTCCTATTACAGGAAGCGGTGTAAGTGCCGCGCACATTCCCGGAAGATGTGCCGCCTTACCGGCTCCTGCAATCACCACCTTGATACCTCTGTTTCTAAGCTCTCTTGCCCATTTAAAGAATATATCGGGCTCACGGTGTGCGGATATTATATTGTACTCATACTCTATCCCCATCTTTGTAAGGAAATCTCCTGCCGCTCTCATTGTCGACAAATCGGAATCGCTGCCCATCACTATTGCTACTTTGCTCATAGTTTCTCCTTTATTCATTCAATATTTCACTACCCTCAAGCACAAACTTTCCGTCTCTTATAATATATGTGTGAGAACCGTCAGGCTCGTTGGTATATATATCTCCCAGCTCTGCAAGAGGGATTGTTATATCGGTGTGGCAGTTAAAGTATGCCTTTTTGATATCGGTCTTTCTTATTATGGAACATTCGTTATCTCTTGCCGTTATCGCCTTGCCGTCAGGATTGTATGTGATATTGTCCTCCTCATGTGAATAGCAGGTATCACCGAAAGCAAAATGCGGACCCATCTTTTCTGCTATCAAAATAGGCATTTTCTCAAATATGTCATATTTTTTTGCCACATTGTAGGCAATCACATTGGTACCTATAGCAAATTCACCCATAGGAAGACTCTTATGTCCTTTCAGAACGGCATCATCAATTATTCTTTTGTTGTCTTCTTCACTTTCAAAGTTTTCACAGGTATAGTCCTCAATCATTCCGTCCTTGACTTTTATACAAAGATTCTTAAGATGATAACCTGAAAGAAATACATCCTTTACAAAAAGTGTACCCTTGGTACCCTTAAGCACAGGTGATGTGAACACTTCACCCACCGGAATATTTACATCCGCCCCGCAGTTTTCAAAATTGGTCTCCTTAGTCGCATCTTTAAGCTCATGCAGCTTTACGGTAATAGATGTCTTATTGCCCTCACCGCCTACTATACTTACCGTATCCGCTTTATCCAGCGCATCAATTATCTTTTGCTGTGCATCTTTATACTTTGTAGCATCCAATGTATTGATTCTTATAATATCATCAAAAATATTTGAATAAATCTTCTCATCTTCTGCAATACTTGGCAGCGGCCATGCTATTATACAAAATGCCGTACCTGAAGTATCAATATACTCATCCTGTAAAAGCATCATTTCATTTCTGTAATTTGTCATCAGATTGTTCTGCTTTTCACCGAATGCATTGGCACATTTTTTCTTTACAGGCAAAAACTCCATCTCGCCGAAGGATTCCATCAAAGCCGGACCGCCGTACTTTGACATATTTTCCTTTATTTCTTCAAAGGTCTGCCTGCTAACTTCAAGCTTTCTGTCAAGGTAAGCCTTCTTTGTAAAGATATTCATATCAAACTTGTGGTCATACTCAAACTGTCTGTTTACTCCGCCACTACATATTCCCCTGTTCTTTACAGGTGATATATCCGCAAGTCTGTACGGCTTTCTTTGTAACACCACTTCAAAGCCCATATCCTCAAAGAAAATAACGGCCTCTTTTACTATTCTTTCAAATCCGATATTGTAAATCAGTGATACAACACTTCTCTTTGATATATCTTTTTGCATTGCAAAAAAACCGTCTCTATAGCCGTCCACAAAAGTCTTTGCACACAGTCTGACAGTCTCATTATCAAGCGAATTCAAATATTTTGCTGTATTTATCTCATTTGAGCCTATGTATTCTCCGAATTTGAAAAGATATCTAAGATCCGACAGATCGTCATTCATTATGATATTATAAAAGAACCTGTTAGAAGTGGTAAAACTTTCAATAATTCTCTTTCTTGCAGTTACATCCAGATAATCTGAAGCGTACCAATATATAGCATCCGCAATCTCTTTTGCACTTCCACCTTCCATAGCTATGCCGTAGACTTGTAAGAACAGCTCAAGTATATTTACAAACCCTTCAAGGTCTCCCTCATACACACTGACAAGTGCGGCTCTCACCTCAAAGCCCAAACTTAATAAAGGAGAAACAAAGTCCTTATCAAACAACTTCTCCAATACATCCGGATTGTATACAGAGCCTGCATAAATATCCTCTCTCAAGTCATAGAAAAGCTCATCCTGCATATATGTAAGTTCTTCCAAGCTTAAAGCTTCAAACTCACCGTTTTCTTTTTTTTGCCTGATATCATTCACTTTTTCCAAAAATGATGCAAGCTCGGCAAAAAAGTCCTTAAACTTGGTATCCTCTTCCGCTCTTATCAAAGATATCCTGTCCATTGCAAGATTTATTCTCTCAACTATTACCCTCTTATCCCAAGAATAAATATCAAAAACCATAGTAAAAATAAAACTCCTCCAATCAATGTTGTAATCACCGAAAGTGATTTTCTGGCCACTCCGTCTTTAAAAGATTTCATAGAATAATAAAATCCCGCTCCTGCAAATAAAAACGAGCAAAGTGCAAAGGCCGACACCTGTGTACTCGGTGCCCCCTGATTTTCCACCACTTTCCTGATTGCAAATACCAAAAGCACTACCGCAACCAAATCCATAAACAGTGCGAACTTCGCATCCTTTGCAAAAGGTCTTCTCATATAGTCGACCATATCACTTCTGCTTGTAGCAAACTTTACCTTATCCTCAGCCGCCAAAAATCTGTCGGAGTCTAAGATATTTTCTTCTCTTCTAAAAGGCGTTCCTATTCTTTTTCTTTTAAAAAATCTCATTCACGTCTCCATATGATAATCTTACACAGCACAAACGCGATATATCCCAAAAATACTCCCAATGTATTTAAAATAATATCGTCCACATCAAAGCTGCCAACATTGGTCAAAAGCTGTATCACCTCAACAGCACATGAGAGTAAACAGCCTTCTATCAATGTTTTAAAGAAACCGCATTTTCTTTTGCCGATTATCGGCCTGAAAAATCCGAAAGGCATAAAAGCAAGTATATTGCCGCCTAAATTCAGCACCGATATCATACCAAGTTTATAAAAATTATTTATATATCTTTTGATTTCAAGAAACGGTACGGTGTTATATCCATGGGTTTCCACCGCCATTCCTCTTCCGAAGCCCTCGGCAAAGAAGAGGAAATAGCATAGAATTAAAATATACAATGTGAATAACACCTGACCCAAAAATCTAAACTTAGCTTTAAGTTTATTCATATCAAAACTCTATATGATTCTTTCCGACAAGCAGCCTTGCCCCGTTCACAATGGACATCACACCTGTAGCAACACCTACAACTATCATTACCACTCCGATTGCAATACCCGCTCCGCCACAAAATTTCATAAGTTTGTATGTCTTTTCCATTTTTTCACCTGTCTTTACTTTACACCGTAAATCTTATAGTAGTCGTCAATAGCCGCCTTTAACTTATCGTCAATGATTACCTTGCCGTTTATCTCTCTGTTATATAGATACTCAACCACCTCATTCATTGTAACAATGGCTGTAGTCTTCAGTCCGTACTTCTCACTTATCTCTACAAGTGCGGACTTCTCACCCTTGCCTCTTTCACATCTGTCAACACTTACTACAAGTCCGAGTACGTTCACATCTCCCTGTGCCTTTATTATAGGTAGAGTTTCCTCGATAGAAGTTCCGGCAGTGGTAACATCCTCTATTATGACCACTCTGTCTTTATCCTTTATAGGAGAACCGAGCAGAATACCTGTGTCTCCATGGTCCTTTACTTCTTTTCTGTTTGAACAATACTTTACATCCACACCCTCGTCACTGAGTGCCATAGATGTTGCAACACTGAGGGGAATGCCCTTGTATGCAGGTCCGAATAAAACATCAAAGTCGTCTCCGAAAGCACCTCTTATAGCCTTTGCATAGTATTTTCCAAGTCTGCTAAGCTGTGAACCCGTTCTGTAAAACCCTGTATTTACAAAGAAAGGTGTCTTTCTTCCGCTCTTTGTAACAAAGTCTCCAAACTTAAGTACTTCACACTCTATCATAAAGTCAATAAATTCTTTTTTATAATTTTCCATCTCTACTCCGTTTCTTTACTTTACAAGACCTATAATCTCATTTACATCACTGAAGTTATTTTTTTCAAGATATTTTTCTATACCTTTTGCAATATCTATACCTGCATTCGGGTTGAAAAAATTTGCCGTTCCGACGCTTACCATAGTTGCACCTGCAAGCAAAAACTCTATGGCATCCTCAGCCGTAGCTATTCCTCCCATACCTATAACAGGCACTTTCACCGCATTTGCCACCTGATATACCATTCTCAGCGCAACAGGCTTTATCGCAGGCCCTGACATACCTCCTGTTTTATTGGCAATGGCAAAACATCTTTTATTTATATCAATCTTCATTCCTGTGATAGTGTTTATAAGAGAAAGCGCATCCGCTCCTGCATCCTCAGCCGCCTTTGCAATCTCTGTAATATCCGTAACATTCGGTGAAAGCTTCATTATAACAGGCTTTTTTGAATGTGCCTTTATCTGACTTGTAATATCTCTTACACTGTCTACATTTGTACCGAAAGCGATACCGCCATGTGATACATTCGGACAGGAAATATTGATTTCAAGCATATCTACAGACTCATCTGAGAGTCTTTCCACAGTCTCTATATAGTCTTCAATACTTCTGCCGCAAACATTTACAATTATCTTCGTATCCTTTTGCTTAAGGAATTTCAAATCTCTTTCTATAAAGGTATCCACTCCGGGGTTTTGAAGTCCGATAGCATTTAACATTCCGCCATAGACTTCCGCAATCCTTGGTGTAGGATTGCCCTCCCAAGGTATATTGGCTACGCCCTTTGTGGTGATGGCACCGAGCTTGTTTATATCCACGAGGTCTGCAAATTCTTCACCATGTCCGAAGGTACCGCTGGCAACCGTTACAGGGTTTTTAAACTCCACACCTGCAATATTTACTTTTGTACTTATCATAATTCCACCTCTAAAGCATTGAAAACAGGCCCTTCGGTGCAGACTCTTTTATTCTTCACATTGGAGTGAGAATCTACCTCACTTGACTTACAGGTGCAAGCCAGACAGGCACCTATACCACATGCCATCTTCTCTTCCAATGACAAAAAGCACTCCGTATTATTTTCAGATGCATATTTTTTTATGGCTCTAAGCATCGGAGTAGGTCCGCAGGCAAGTATTCTGTCGGCCTTTATATTGTTCTCTCTTATTGCATCAAGAACATTTCCCTTTGTACCTATACTTCCGTCTTCAGAAGCGATAAAGACCTTGCCGTATTGCTTAAGTTCATCTGCAAGGAATGTATCACTGTCTCTGAAACCGAGTACTATTATCTTCTCACCTTCAAGATTCTTTGCAAGCTCAAGCATAGGCGGTATTCCTATACCTCCGCCTATAAGTATGCTTGACTTTGAATCTGTAGGAAAGCCGTTTCCAAGCGGTCCCAAAACCTTTATATCATCTCCCGCTTTAAGCTTTGAAAACTCTTTTGTACCGGTATCCTCACCTGTCACTCTGTATACAAGCCTTATAGAATCCTTAGCGACCTCACATATACTTATAGGTCTCGGCAAAAGCTTGGAAGGATTTTTCGTATAGACATTTACAAACTGTCCCGGAAGAGTGTCCTTTGCTATATCTGTCTTTATCCAAACGGAAAAAATATCCTTACTTAATTCATCTTGGGAAATCACTTTCCCATTGTCCATTATCTTTGTCATCTTACTCTCTTTATAATACTCTGTTTATATCTGCTATCATGTCTTTTACAGCCGCTCTTGATGCGTCCGCAAAGTCAAGTGAAGAATACTTTTCCTGCTTGTATGCGGCTATGATTCCTCTTGAAGAGTTTACTATTGCACCAAGTCCGTCTTTATTGAAGCAAGGCTTTAGATCCTCTGCGGTTCCTCCCTGAGCACCGTATCCCGGTACAAGGAAGAATGTATGAGGCATCTTTTCTCTGAGTATTGCACTCATTTTCGGATATGTTGCACCTACAACCGCACCTACATTTGAGTACTCTCCGTCCATACTCATAGCACCCCACTCACAAGTCTTGTTTGCAACAAGCTCATAAAGAGGTGTAGTATCTATCAACCTGTCCTGAAACTCTCCGCTTGAAGGATTGGATGTCTTTACAAGTACAAAGATACCCTTGTCCTCGCTGTTACACACATCTATAAAAGGCTTTACTCCGTCTGTTCCAAGGTACGGATTTACCGTAACAAAATCAGTATCAAATCCGGACACCTTCTCACCCAAAATCTCACTTACTCCGATATGAGCCTTGGCATAGGCAAGAGAGGTTGAACCTATATCACCTCTTTTTGCATCACCTATTACAATCAGACCCTTACTCTTTGCATACTCGACTGTATTCTTATATGCAATCATTCCGTCTATACCGAACTCCTCATACATGGCTATCTGCGGCTTCACTGCCGGAATAAGGTCATATGTCTTATCTATTATAGCCATATTAAAGTCATAAAAAGCCTCAGCCACAGCCTTTGTGCTTTTTCCGTATTTCTTTATTTTCTCATCTAATATATAATCAGGTATATGTGAAATAAGCGGGTCCAACCCGACACATATAGGGGCATTTGTTTGCTTGATTTTTTCAATAAGTTTTGCAATCATATTTTCTCCTAAAGGCCCTTTCGGGCATAATGTATTTATGAAAGTATAACACATAAACACGCATTATTTCAATAAATGCACTTGGAGTTTGAGATGAATATAATAAAAACAAAGGAACTTACACAATCTTATATAGAAAAGATAAATAATATAGTTAAATCACAGGATAAGGTCAAACATCTTCCGCTCTACTTTGACTTTAGTGACGACAGATGTACTTACTATCTCTGTTTTGAAAATGAAGAGTTAATGTCTGTAATTGCACTCTTTGAGATAGATATTGATACATATGAAGCCATAGCATATACAGATATGTCAAACAGATGTAAGGGATATTTTAAGGCCGCTTATACATATCTTTGTAATGACCTTGAAAGAGAGTGTGATATCTCATTTATCTGCGAAAGAAATTACTCTCCTGCCGTAAAAACAGCCAAAAGTCTGTCACTTACATATGAATGTACCGAAACCATGATGGAACTTGACCTCTCTTCATACAATGCCGAACCTGTTTTTGATATTGATATAATTAAAGAAGATGATATTTACTATATATTTCAATCAGATATTGAAATAGGATCGTTTTGCTTTTATACCTTTACATTCAACACCGACGATATATATTTTCACAGCTTTAATATATATGAAGAATATAGAAACAAAGGGCTTGGTAAACTGTCTATGACTGCAATACTTTATTATTTAAAGAGTCTTGGAAAAACAAAAATACATTTACAGCTGCTGCTTGAAAACGCTACGGCGTATAAGATATATAAAGAACTCGGTTTTATTATCACAAGCGAGATAAGCTACTATAAAAAGATTATCGATTAACAGATTAAAGTATTTTGTGCAATTTAATTTTTTTCTATTTATTTGTATTGCAAATTGTTTTTATAAATGCTATTATAGAAAATGTAGTTAGCACAACATAACTACATAAGATATATACTGATAAGAATTTTAATTTTACTCTTGCTTGACCACATTATTCCGCATCTGCATATGTATGCTGCAAAGGCTGAAGGGCGAAAGAGTAAACTTGCAAGAACCGCTATGATGTTGCTTGCCGTGAATCTTCACAATATACCTGAGGGTATGGCTGTAGGTATTGTATATGCGGGATTTTTAAACGGAACGATAGGTATATCCGCAGGAGCCGCACTTGCACTTTCTCTCGGTATCGCCATTCAAAACTTTCCTGAAGGCGCCATCATCTCCATGCCCCTTCATGCTGAAGGACAGAGTAAGATGAAAGCATTATTCTACGGCATACTCTCAGGTGCGGTAGAGCCTATAGCGGCATTTATAATGCTTGGTGCATCCGCATTCTTTATTCCTATTATGCCCTATCTCCTAAGTTTTGCGGCAGGCGCTATGATGTATGTTGTAGTGGAGGAACTTATTCCTGAAATGAGTGAAGGGGAACATTCAAATATAGGAGTTATATTATTTGCCTTCGGATTTACAGTGATGATGGCACTGGATGTGGCGCTAAGCTAAATACAATAAACACTGACTCAACTTCAACTACATTCAACTTTTTCCAATAATAGTATCCACTATGACGGCTATGGCAAAAGCTACGTTGATTAAAATAGTCATAGCCGAGTATTTATCATGGATATATCCACTGTTAGTTATAACTACATTGGTTATAAATATAGCGACCAAAATACCTCTGTATAAAGTATGTCTTTTGTCATCTTTATTCTTAATACTCTGCGTATCATTCACAAAAAAATATGAAAAAAAACCATAAAAGCAAAAAAAATGAAAAAATACTACATTATCAAATACAAATCCTAAAAATCCTAAAAAACCTAACAATCCCAAGAATCCTAAGAATTTTTTAAATCTGTATATTTTTTTATTCTCCAAATTTTCCATCAAAGTTCTCCCTCATTAAATTACATATTTTCTAATCTTTAATATAGTACCAAAATATTCCCATCTAAATTGTTCCACATAACAAACTACATTTCCGAGCATTTAATATAAGCTTTATATGTTCAGATAAATGAACTTGTCAATTTTACGCATGTTAGCTTGTTATACATTTCTTGGTTTTCTACGATATAGTCTTTTATTTGTTTAAAAGTACAAACTAAAGCTCTACTTTGCCTTACTGCAAGGTCACCCTTTAATACAGTCATAAGCATATAAATCCCCTGTTCAGTAAAGGCACAAGGATTGTACTTAATATTACTCCCTCGTCCGGTGCCTCTGTTCAAGGTGAAATTTTTGCACCTTGAAAGTTCCTCAACTTCTTGAGTTGTCAGTTGAAATATAAAATCTTCGCCTTCATTTATTATCCCTATTTTCATAATAATTTATAGCGGCAATTATTGCAGATATGCCAAACCATATTCCAAAAACATAAACTGCACTTTTTCCCAGACTATAAAGGTTTAATCCCTTATATATCCACATATTCATGGGAATAACAATTACAACAAAAGAAATGATATAGATAAGTGTATTTATAAGAAACCTTTTATGCCTTTTTATAAACTTCATACTACCTCCTTTATTCCCGGCAAACAACATATGGTAACAACTATATTGTATCACAGACCGAAAATAAAAACACGGCTTTATATATTAAAAGTATCTTACTTTAAAATAATTGAAAGATAGACTATAATAATCAGACATTCCATATTGGAATAGATTGGAGATTTTATGATTCAACTTATAGCTTTTATCCCTTTTATACTTATGAGTATTGTATTTATTACTCATATGAAAAAGGAACCCCGCGGAATGGTAACTGGCGTACTGTTTTTAATCTACTTGATTACTATAGGTGCTACCGGACTGTTTACACTTTTTTATTACTCGGAAATTTTGCAAAAAAGTCGCTTTTTATATCCTTTAGTAATGATTAGCGGAATAATATTCATTGTAGCAATTGCCCTGTTTCCGTTTGTACTTATCATTACCTATTTTGTACAAGGAATCCTTATACTGAGAAAGGAGGGTATCAGATTAAAAAATATACTGTCATTGGCATTTTCAATATCACTTGTTATTTATATATTTGTATGGCCTTTGATTATGCCGGTATCTTTATCAAATATTTATGAAAAGCCTCTTCTGCTCTTTGCCGATATCATATATAAAATATTCAGCTTTATATTTATATATCTGTTGTTTTTGATGGCAATGTACTGTGTTTCAGCTATTTTAAATCTGATTCATATAGGTAAAGCCAAAAATCTTGACTATATTATAGTGCTTGGTGCAGGTATTAAGGGAACAAGGGTAACACCGCTTCTTGCAAGCAGAATAGATAGGGGCATAGAACTTTTAAAGTATAATCCGAATGCCAAGCTTATATTGTCAGGTGGAATGGGACCCGGCGAAGATATTCCCGAAGGAGTTGCTATGGCGGATTATGCTAAGCAAAAGGGAGTATCCGAGGAAAAGATTATAATAGAGGATAAGTCAAAAAACACATATGAAAACCTCCTCTTTTCTTCAAAGCTTATTGACAATGAAAATCCTAATCTTGCTCTTGTCACCACCTCATATCATGTATTCCGTGCCTTGGTATTTGCAAAAAAGCTTAACATACCTTGCATAGGCTACGGCTCAAAGACAAAGTGGTACTTTACACTCAATGCACTTATAAGAGAATATATAGGATATCTTTCAATAAGCCGTAAATTCCACCTGCTTGTAGTATTATTCTATACCATAGCAATGTTGCTTCTTACCCTCTTTGATTATCTGAATAAAACAGGTGCAATAAATCTAAAAGATTTTTTACACATATAAAAACATCCCACAGACAAAAAAGCCTGTGGGATGTCTTTCTATCATTTTAACAAGTTATCTTGATTTTGCAAAGAATGTCCTATTCTTACTACTACTATCATGTTCTTTCTTTTTTCAACAAAATAATACACTATATAATTTTTAACCGTTACCTTACATATATCATTTCTCTTCAAATATATATTGTTTAATCTTGAACCTATGTTTGGAAATTTACATAAATTGTCCATTTCTTTTTCAAAATGCTGAATAAATGATATTGCAGCATCCTTGTTACATAACTCTCTATCAATATATTCAACTATATTATTTAAATCAATTTGTGCACGATTGGTAAGATAATATGAAAAATTATTATATTCCATATTTGTCCTTCAGCTCTTTTATTACTTCTTTTCCTTCACTGACTTTCCCATCCGCAAAGTCTACAATACCTTCATTGATAAAATCAGCCTCTGCAATTTTAGCAATCTTAGACTCATAGTATTCCATATTCATAACTACCAGCTTTCCATAACCGTTTTTAGTCACAAAAACCGGACCGTTTTGACATTTCTTCTCAATCTGCACAGTATCTTTCAAATCTCTCATAGGTACAATCTGCATAATCTCACCTCCAAATTATGACTAAATTATATACTAAATTTAATCATAAGTAAACACAATAAAAAACTGCCACGGACTAAGTCCACGGCAGTACTTTTTTTAGTTACCCTTCACTTCTTTCCAAAGCTCATTATAAAGATTGTCGCCATCATCTCCAAGATACTTATAAACCTCACTGTTTTTAAGCATATCATCTGTCGGGAAGAGCGCCGTATTGTCCTGCAAATCCTTATCAAGTAAATCATATGCAGCCTTGTTAGGTGTAGGATATGTTATATATTCAAAGTTCTTCTTTGCAATCTCAGGTCTGTTTAAGAAGTCTATCCACTTTTCGGCATTTTCCTTATTCTTTGCATTCTTCGGAATCACCCATGAATCAATCCATACATTGGTACCCTCTTTCGGTATCACATACTTAAGTTCAAAGTCTCCGCCGGCCTTTGCAACCTCATTTTGAACATAGAGCATCTCACCTGAATAGATAACTCCTATAGCAGCCTCACCGCCGATCATCTTATCTCTAACCTGATCCACAACATAAGCCTGAACAAGAGGCTTTTGTTCTATAAGTTTATCCTTTACCTTCTCAAGTTCCGACTTGTCTGTAGTGTTCATAGAATATCCGAGCAGCTTCTCACCCACCATAAAAGCGTCTCTTACAGAGTCCTGCATAAGGATATTTCCCTGATACTTGGGATTCCAAAGGTCTCCCCAGCTTGTTATATCGTCCTTTACCATGGAAGTGTTATAAAGTATACCCACAGTTCCCCATGTATACGGTACCGAGTACTTATTCTCAGGGTCGAAAGCCTTTGACATCTCCATATATTTAGGATCGATATTCTTTACATTCGGAACATTGTTAAAATCAATTTCTGCTAGCATATCATTCTTTATCATCTTTTCAATCATATAGTCTGAAGGACATACCACATCATAGACAACTCCACCGGCTTCAACTACAGGATACATCTCCTCATTGGTCTCAAACATATCATAGACAACCTTGATGCCGGTTTCTTTTTCAAACTCTTCTACAACACTCTCGTCAATATACTCACCCCAGTTATATACATATAATTCTCCTGCACTGCCTGCCTTGGCACCGGCATCACCTTTGCCGCATCCTGACAACACCGCCACAGACAGCAGGCTCATCAATGTCATTGTACTCACAAATTTCTTTTTCACGCTTATTTCCTCTTATCTTCTTTTATTTATTTTATTTTGTGCAATATTTGATACTATAAGTAAAATCAAAACAGTACCGAATATGATGGTAGAGAGTGCATAAAGACTCGGCTTTATACCCCTTCTAACCTCTGAATATACCAGAGTGGATATAGTGTTTATACCTGCACCCTTTGTAAAATGTGTTATTATAAAATCATCAAGCGACATTGTAAAAGCAAGTAAAAATCCCGAGATTACTCCGGGGAATATATCCGGGAACACCACTTTAAAGAATGCCACAAGCGGCGTAGCTCCAAGGTCAAGAGCCGCCTCATATGTAACTCTCTCTGTCTGCTTAAGTTTCGGCATTACAGAAAGCAATACATACGGAATATTAAAAGTTATATGACTTATAAGAATCGTCTTAAAGCCGAGACTGATGCCGAATGCGATAAATCCGAGCATCAAAGAAATACCTGTTACAATATCCGCATTCAACATAGGAATATTGTTGACCGCCATTACCACTGTTTTAGGTACTTTTCTCATATTGTTGATACCGATAGCGGCTACAGTACCTATAATTGTCGCAATAAGTGCCGATAAAAATGCTATTACAAGTGTATTTCTGAAAGCAGACATAATTGTGGCACTCTTAAAAAGTTCAGAGTACCAATCAAGTGTAAATCCGCCCCATCTGTTCCTTGACTTTGAAGTGTTGAAGCTTAAAATCACCAAAGTAGCTATCGGGGCATACAAAAATATCAATACGAATACAAGGTAAATATCACCAAGTACTCTTCTAATCTTTGAAAAAATCAAACGCTCATGCCCTCCCCGTCTTTATCATACTTGGCAATAAACGCCATACTGATAAGTATAAAAATCATCATAACCAGTGAAAGTCCGGAACCCAGATTCCAGTTGCTGCCCTTTGTAAACTCCTGCTCTATTACATTTCCTATCAAAAGCACCTTGCTTCCTCCAAGGATATTGCTGATAACAAATGTAGTAAGTGCAGGTACAAATACCATTGTGATACCGCTGACAATACCCGGAATACTGAGAGGTATTATAACCTTTGTAATTGTCTGCATTGTATTTGCACCGAGGTCTCTGGCAGCATTTATGGTATTGTCGTCAATCTTTTCAAGTACATTGTATATCGGCAGTACCATAAAAGGCAGATAATTATACACCATACCAAGCACAATGGCGGCAGGTGTATTGATGATATTAAGTCCCGGCAAATGCAGGAAATGTAAAATTGTATTTATAATTCCGTTCTTCTCAAGAAGTGAAAGCCATGCCAAAGTTCTAAGCAAAAAGTTCATCCACATAGGCAAAATAAATATAAATACTATAAGGCTTCCCTTATTCAGCTTCTTACCCTTTAGTGTAAGTGCCAAAGGAAATGCCATTACGAGACATATCACAGTGCTGATAACCGAAAGTGCAATTGAAAGTAAAAGTGCCTTAAAGTGGTCTTTTGCAAATATAGAGAGCACATTTGACAGTGTAAAGCTTCCGCTTTTATCGGTCAGTCCGTATATAAAGATAAGTGAGAGAGGTATTATTGTAAAACCGATCATCCACAGAATATACGGGAATGCCAACACTTTTCTGAAGTTTTTATTCATTTACTCCCACAGCCTCCTCATCCTCAGACTCAGGCTTATTCATTATCTGTATATCAAAAGGGTCCACGCTGATGCCGACTTCCTTACCTACCGGGAACATATCTGTAGAATGTACCAGCCACTCATAGCCGTTCGGCGTGGTAACTTCCATCTCATAATGCACTCCCTTAAATATCAAATGAGTAACTCTGCCTACCAAGGTTCCCTTCTCAGGCTCTACAAGGTCGATATCCTCAGGTCTTATAACCACATCCACAGGCTTATTGTTTCCGAAGCCCTCATCCACACAGGCAAACTTTGCACCGAAGATCTCTACAAGCCTGTCCTGAAGCATAGTTCCACCGATTATATTTGACTCACCTATAAAATCCGCTACAAACGCATTTTCAGGCTCGTTATATATCTGCTCAGGTGTACCCATCTGCTGAATATAACCCTGATTCATAACCACGATGGTATCGGACATTGTAAGTGCTTCTTCCTGATCATGTGTGACATAGATAAATGTGATGCCAAGCTCATTTTTCAGTCTGATAAGCTCGTACTGCATATCCTGACGCAGCTTAAGATCCAAGGCCCCCAGCGGCTCATCCAGTAAGAGTACCTTCGGTTCATTTACTATGGCTCTTGCTATAGCTATTCTTTGTTGCTGTCCTCCTGAGAGTGAATTTATACTTCTTTTCTCAAAGCCGGCAAGGTTTACCAGTTTCAGTGCATACTTTATCTTGTCATCAATATATGCTTTCGGCTTATTCTTTATCTTCAGTCCGAATGCTATATTTTCTGCAATACTCATATGAGGAAATAATGCGTACTTCTGAAATACTGTATTTAAGTTTCTCTTATTGGGCGGAATATTCGATATATCTTTGCCGTCAAATATTACTCTGCCGCTGTCAGCCTGTTCAAATCCACCTATTATCCTAAGGGTGGTGGTTTTACCGCAGCCCGACGGCCCCAGTAAAGTTACAAATGAGTTTTCTTTAATTGATAAATTCAAATCATCTAAAACAATCTCTCCGTCAAAACTCTTTGAGATATGTTCCAAATCAATAAGGGATGTACCCATACTTCCTCCAAAAATATTCTAAAAATTAGGCGGTGTGCTGACCCATATAAGCTTTGCACCACGCTTTGAGCTGATATAATGCTTTTTATCCGATGTAAAATAAAAAGACTCACCTTTTTTTGCTACATACATATCATTTCCCCTATGTATCTCCACACTGCCCGAAAGAATATATCCGAACTCCTCACCGTCATGAGGATTGTCAGGATATGTAAGCCCTCCCGGTTCTATAATCTGTAGTATAGGTTCCATCATATTCTTTTGTGCATTCGGTATTATCCATTTGACTGTATTGTTTAGTTCTTTATCCTCTTTGATAAAGTAATCTTCTTCCGTAAAAACCACCTGCGTTTCGGTCTCTTCCTCAAAAAAATCCTTTATCTGTACTCCGAGGCATTGCAAAATATCAAGAAGAGTTGCTATGGACGGAGATGTGATATTATTCTCAAGCTGTGAAATAAATCCCTTTGACAATTCCGCCCTGTCGGCAAGCTCTTCTTGTGTAAGTCCTGCAAGCACTCTGAGTCTTTTCAGTTTTGAACCGATATCCATAAAAACCTTTCTTTGTGTTGCACACTATTTCTAATCAAAAAGTTTAGTGTTATTAAACAAAGAGTATTATACATTATCTTAAACAACTGTCAAGCAATTTATTTTTAATTAAATAATGCTATAACACATATATGCTAATTATTTTATTTAAACTTTTATATAATTTCACCAAAAAATATAAAATTTATAATTATAATATAACTATCAACACATATGATTTATGAATATGCTTTCTTTCTTTTTTTTACTTGCTCCCTTAACATTTATATGGTATAGTTAGTACAACAAATTCTAATATATTTAGTAAAGAAAGGAGAGCAAATGAAGAAATATGTTATTGGTGTTATTACATTACTTACTCTACTACTGAGTAGTATTACTGTTTTTGCATCAGAAGAGTATAACATTTCAACTGAGTCACCGATTAGTATCTACAAATCAAGTAATTCATTAGATGAAGATGTGATTGACATACTTCCTCTTTACCCGACTGATGCATTCGTTCCAGCTACCACAAATGGTGCTACTTTTTTCTCTGTTCCTAAAAAAATAGTAGTTACTTCAACCACTAGGCGTATTGATTACTCAAAAGTACTTGCAAAAAGTCCTATTGTAAACAAAGGAATGACTGCTACTGTTGCTTACTCAAAAAGTCTTTCTGCATCTTTTAATTGCAGTGCATCTGTTGGTACCGATATAATTTCTGCTGGTGTTGGCTTTAATGTTTCAACAACATATCAAACTACTGGTTCAGCCAGTCAAATTGCTACTAGTAGAGGTTATCTTGTTCTCGTTCCTGAATATAAAGTTGTTAATTTTAATATTTACTCTGGTTCACGCAGACCTATTGGTAGACAGAATTGGGTTCTAATTGGAAAAGGAACTGCACAAAAGCCTGAAAATTTATTCGCTGTTTGGAAAAATTCCTATTAATATATTATGAACGATAACTTTAGACTCATAGCAGGTATATCTGTAAAAACTATTATACTGATATTACTGATTATATGTATACTTAACGGAAGTAAAATCTCCGATTTTATTTATTCCTTAAATACCGAAGGCTTTAGTGAATTTGAGGGAATGAGAACATATATATCGGTACAAATCATCCTAAGTATTTTATCAATCCTTGATGCATTGTTGATAGCTTTGGATTATTACAAAATTTCAAAAACTTCATAGATTATGTATTTATAAATATATTGGAATTTAAAAGGGGAGCTGTTGGGAAATAAGCATTTCTACTTCCCGCAGAACTAAATAAAAATATCCTGACAAATGCAAGGCGTTTTTGCTCTATTACTTTGTCAGGATATTTTGTTTTCTATAGTACTGTCTATTTTGGGCATAAAATCCCATTGACTGAATTTTTGGTTTTGCATTTTTTCTTATACTGTTTTCTTCTGTATTTCCCCTTCAAATTTCTTTTGTTTTTCATGGAGAAAACTAGGATATTTATTTATATTTCTTCTTAGTAAGAAAAGCCTTTAAAATAAAGGATTTAAAAGAATTGTGTGAAATTAAATGGTTTGAGCAAAATTTAAAACGTCGGAATTTTCATAGTACTTCGACGGAAGACGGGAACACCTATTAAATCTACCATAAAAAGGAATTATTCGTAATTTATTTATTAATTTATTTATTAATTTATCATTTATTTACACTATTATCTTTGGGAATACAAGTCAGATATTGACAAAATCAAATATATATAGTATATATAGAATATACTTAGTTGGACGTGTTTTTGTATTGATTATTAATGTAAAGGAGGGTTTCTATGAAATAAAATCCACAGATTTAGAAGAATTGAGATATGGTAGAAAGTGATATTTAGATAGGCGAAATGATAATATCAATTATATTAGCAAAGGGGTATATTATGTTAAATTTAAAATTTAAAAAGATATTGGCAATCATATTAACACTATTAATGTTTACAAATATTATTTCAATAGATAGTTTTGCAGGTATATATAATCCAAGTATATTCTCTGGATATACACAAGGTAGTTCTTTTTATAATGCTGGATTAGCATTTGGACCTGTAAAAGTAGGTGATATGTATGTCAAAGTAACAAATATTCATAATGGACCAGTTGGCAGTTGGGGGAATGTTAATCATATAAATTTACATGTTTATAAAAGAACCACTAAAAAAACTCGAGATGTAGTAAATTTACATATAGTTAAATATAGATTAGCTGGACAAGATTGCATACGTGTATATGATGCTGTATCTAAGACCGTTGTTATAGATCAATGTTTTTTAAACTTCGAAGAGGCTGCAAAAGCAATAGCAAATTTTGCAAAAAATATAGCAGGTTCAACGTCTAACAATACAAATAAAATAGTTAATTCTGCTGTATGGGGAAGTGTTGCAGCTGTAATTACCACTATATTGTTATATCTTGCTCCTGTAGCTTTATAATAGACAATTTTATAGAGGAGATTAAACTATTGCTAAAATACTATAGTTTTGAGCTTGATGACTGGCAGGACAACGATTGGCTAATTGAGGTATTGAAGCTGTTTTTAGATGAAGAAAGAGAGGTAGAACTGAATTGCTGGAATGATGAAATTGATGCTATAAATCTGGCAATTGATTTGGGATTTAGAGTAATTGAGATACAGCAATTCTTAATCAGACTTAGCGGGACTACAGATATGCTCGATTTAAATAAAATTATGAGTCTAAAAAGTTTTATTCAAACTACAGAAGAAGATAAAGAAGAAAATTTGTTGCCGTTTTTCTCACTATTTATTAAGGACGAAATATTCATTGAACACTATGCCAGAGAAAATTATGTTTATAATAAAGAAAAGTTTGATTTGACTGTAGATATCTTGAATCGTCATAATGTAGAATTTCACTAATTTGCTATCGTAAGAAAGATATGTGTATATATGAATAATGATTTATCAAATAGTACCGCTGAAAAAACAGTTAATTTCTTGCTAATTGATGACCTGCAAGATAAAAATTTACCTGTTGAGGTATTGAAACTATTTTTATATGAAGAAAAGGAAATAG